>JAGIAU010000151.1 GCA_017744755.1 Microbacteriaceae bacterium | reverse complement strand
ACTCCCGGCGGTGCAGGACGACCGATTGCGCCCACGCATGAACGAGGGCACCGACCGCGAGTGGGTCGAGGCGCTGGCGCGGGGGCTCAGCGTGATCCGGGCGTTCTCCGCCGAGCGGCCGAGCATGACGCTCAGCGAGGTCGCCGAGGCGACCGGGCTCGCGCGCGCGACCGCGCGCCGCTTCCTGCACACGCTGGACGGCCTCGGCTACGTCCGGGGCGACGGGAGGACGTTCTCCCTGACGCCCCGCGTCCTCGAGCTCGGCACCGCCTATCTGTCGGGGCTCAGCCTCCCCGAGATCGTCCAGCCGCATCTCGAGGCGCTGTCCCGCGAGCTCGGCGAATCGGTGTCCGTCGCCGTGCTCGACGGCGAGGACATCGTCTACGTCGCCCGGGTCGCCGTGCGGCGGATCATGAGCGTCGCGATCACGATCGGCACGCGGTTCCCCGCCTCCCGGACGTCGATGGGGCACGTGCTGACCGGTGCGGAGCCATGGGCCATGAGCGACCAGGAGCTCGAGCAGGGACTGCGGTCGATCGCCGCGCCGCTGCACGACCGCGACGGCCGCATCGTCGCCGCGGTCAACGTGTCGACCTCGACCGCCTCCGTGTCCCGCGAGGAGCTGCTCGCCCGGCACCTCCCGGCGCTGCTGCGCACCGCGGCCGCGATCGACGCCGACCTCGGGACCGTACGCTAGCTCCATGGGCCGCCGCGCACTCTTCATCATCGACGTCCAGAACGACTTCACGGAGGGCGGGGCGCTCGGCGTCGCCGGCGGCGCGCGCGTCGCCGCGGACATCACCGAGTACATCCGGGCGCACCGGGACGAGTACGACGTCGTCTTCGCCTCGCGCGACTGGCACACCGCCGGCTCCGACAACTCGGGCCACATCGCCCTCCCGCCGGCCGAGCCCGACTACGTCGACACCTGGCCGCCGCACTGCATCGCCGGCACCCGCGGCGCCGAGTACCACCCGGCGCTCGACGTCGAGTGGATCGACGTCCATGTGCTGAAGGGCCAGGGCGTCCCCGCCTACTCGATCTTCGAGGGCCGCACGCATGACGGCCGCGACTTCCCCGAGGTGCTCGGCTCGCACGGCGTCACCGACGTCGACGTCGTCGGCATCGCGACGGACTACTGCGTCCTCGCCTCGGCCCTCGACGCGAAGGACTCCGGGCGCGCCGTCCGCGTGCTCACGGACCTCGTCGCGGGTGTCGCCCCGGAGTCCTCCGAGGCCGCGCTCGCGCGCCTCGCCGCCGAGGGCGTCGGGGTCGCGCCGTCGGCCGATTGAGCCCGGCTGGACGCTCGCGGTGCGTTCGGATTGTGTGACGATCCTCTGTTCACCGTGACTTAAGGTGAGTGCGTGAGCGTTCTCGTCCTCCCGGAACTCGATGACGTCAATGGTGCCGACGGTGCGGTCGACAGCCAGCGTCTCCGCAAGGTGTTCGGCCGGTTCCCGACGGGCGTGACGGCGATCTGCGTCGTCGAGGACGGCCAGCCGGTCGGCTTCGCGGCCAGCTCGTTCAACACCGTCTCCGCCGATCCGCCGCTCGTCTCGCTGTGCGTGCAGACCGGATCGAGCACCTGGCCGCATGTGCAGAAGTCGGCGCGCATCGGCGTCTCGATCTTCGCCGCCGACCAGTCGCTGCTGTGCCGCCAGATGGCCTCGAAGACCGGGGACCGCTTCGCCGGCGCCGCCTGGTCGGAGGGCGAGGGCGGCTCGCTCCTGCTCGCCGGCGCGGCCGCCTGGATGGAGACGTCGATCGAGTTCGAGCAGACCGTCGGCGACCACGAGGTCGTCATCCTGCGGGTGCACCGGCTCGGCGTCGACGGCGACCAGCAGCCGCTCGTGTTCGGCGACTCGAAGTTCCAGGAGCTCAAGGAGCTCGTCCCGCCGAAGCCGGGCGACGAGCCCGGCGCCCGCGCGGTCCAGGAGTCCCTGCTGAGCCTCTCGCTCGGCTGGTGGTGAGCCCCGACCGCCTTTTTCAGGCCTTCCGCGGCGTATTCAGGCCTCGGGGCGGCATCCCCGCGGTCTGGGCCTGAAAACGCCTCGCCGCGCCTGAAAACGGCGCGGTGTCAGACCAGCAGCTGGGTCTTCGCGAGCTCGCGGTAGAGCGGGGTCGAGTCGAGGAGCTCCTCGTGCGTTCCCGACCCGATGACGCGGCCGTGGTCGAGGACGACGATGCGGTCCGAGTCGACGACCGTGGCGAGGCGGTGCGCGATGACGATGAGCGTCCTGCCCTCGGCGACCGCGTCGATCGCGTCGCGCAGGAGGCGCTCGTTCCGCCCGTCCAGCGACGCCGTCGCCTCGTCGAGGAGGAGCAGCTCCGGCGCGGCGAGCAGGGCCCGGGCGATCGCGAGGCGCTGGCGCTCGCCGCCGGAGAGCAGCACGCCGCCCTCGCCGACCTCCGCGTCGAGGCCGGATGCCGGGCTGGCGGGCCGTGAGAGGAGCGCTTGCCGCCTGGAGGAGCGCGTTCGGTGCGATTCCGCACTCGGCTCGGCGGAATCCACTCCGCTCGGGGCGGTGCTCGCCCGCACCCGGTCCTCGAGGTTGACGGCGCGGAGCACCGCCCAGCACGCCTCGTCCGTCGCCTCGGGGGCGCCGAGGAGGAGGTTCTCCCGGAGCGTGCCGGCGAGCGCCGGGGCGTCCTGCTCGACGTAGCCGACGCGGGCGCGCAGCGCGGTGCGGTCGAGATCGCGGACGTCCTCGCCGCCGAAGCGGATCGTGCCGGAGCCGGCGTCGTAGAAGCGCTCGATGAGCGCGAGGATCGTCGACTTGCCCGCGCCGGACGGTCCGACGATCGCCGTGCGCCCCCCGCGCGGCGCCTCGAAGCTGACACCGCGGAGGACGGGCTCGGCGGAGGTCGAGTAGGCGAAGGTGACGTCGTCGAAGGCGATCGCCGCGGCCGGAGCCGAGGCGGCCGGGAGAACGTGCTCCCCGCGGGGCGCGTTCGCCGTCGCCTCCGGCTCCGCTGCGCGCGGGGGCAGGACGCGCGTGCCCGGAGCGGCCGGATCGGGCGCCGAGCTCCTGTCTCCGCGCCCGGATCCTGTCCTGCCGCCCGCGAGCCCGTCGAGCGAGTCCTCCGCGGGCAGGTCGATGACCTCCTGGATGCGGCCGAGCGCGCCGAGCGCCTGGTTCACGGCGGAGATCGCGCCGAAGAACTGGCCGATCGGCATGAGCAGCATGAAGAGGAAGATCGCGAAGGACACGAGCGAGGCGATCGAGAGGTCGCCCGAGGCGACGCGGTAGCCGCCGACGCCGAGCACGGCGAGCAGGCCGACCTGCCACGCGATGCCGGCGAACGGCAGGATCGCCGCGGAGGCGCGCGCGACGCGCAGGCCCGCGCGGTACGCGCCGACGGCCTCGCGGTCGATGGCGGCGAGCTCGCGCTCGGTGGCGTTGGCGGCGCGGACGGTGCGGATCCCGCTGATGGCGCGTTCCACCGCCGAGGTGAGGGCGCCGACCCGCGCCTGCGACTCGGTCGAGGCGCGCCGGATGCCGCCGGCCATGACCCCGACCGCGCCGAACGCCACGACGAGCACGCCGACGACGATGACGAGCAGCACCCAGTCGATGATCGCCATCGCGATGATCGCGCCGAGGAAGGTGAGCGCGCCGCCGACCGCCTCGACGAGCCCTTGCGTGAGCACCGCCCGCAGCAGCGTCGCGTCGGCGCCGACGCGCGAGACGAGGTCGCCCGTGCGCCGCGCGTCGAACTCCGGGATCGGCAGCCGCAGCAGCCGGCCGACGAGCGCGCGCCGCGTCGACAGCACGACGCCCTCGCCCATCCGCTGCAGCAGGTAGTGCTGGAATGCGCCGAGGACCGCGTTGACGACGACGAGCCCGACGACGAGCCAGACGCTCGGCCCGAGCGGCCTGCCCGCCTGCACGTCCGCGATGATGAGGCCGACGACGACCGGCATCCCGAGGGATGCGGCGGAGGCGAGGACGCTCAGGACGATCGCGAGGACGAGGGCGCCGCGTTCGGCGAAGAGGTGCGGGAGGAGCTGGCGGACGGTCGCTCTCGGACCGTCGGGGGAGCGGCGTGCCACGCTGCACATTCTCCCCGGAGGCGGCTGGGAGCGCTCTGGCCGGCCGTCAGTGGAAGGCGGGGACGATGAGCCAGATGCCGAGGAGGACGATGGCGGCGAACGCGCTGAAGCAGACCACGGCTCCCACGGTCGCGAGGACCGGTCGCCCGCCGAGGTTCACCTCGTCGTTCTCCTCGTCGCGGGCGTCGCCGACGGGGCCCGGCCGGGTCGGGGTCGCGAGCAGCCGGATGCCGAGGCCGACCACGGCGACGATCGCGACGGCGGCGGCGACCGTGACGGCGAACTCGATGAGGAGGTTCATCCAGTTGATCATCGGCGCCTCGCCTTCCGCCTGCCGCCGCGGAACGTGACCGCCTCGGCGGCGCCGGAGACCTCGCTCACGACGTTGTGCGCGCCGACCGCGGTGCGCCGCGACACGAGGAACATGACGGTGAGCGCGATGCCGCCGAGCGCGGCGCCGATGACGACCCCGCCCTCGCCGAGCCGAGCCAGGAGGGCGAACACGGCCCCGGCCGCCGCCGCGGCCGGCAGCGTGAGCACCCAGCCGGCCGCGACCCTCCCGGCCGTGCCCCAGTGCACCTTGGAGCCGCGGCGGCCGACGCCGGAGCCGATCACGGAGCCGCTCGCGACCTGCGTGGTGGAGAGGGCGAAGCCGAGGTGCGAGGAGGTGAGGATCGTGACCGCGGTCGACGTCTCCGCGGCGAAGCCCTGCGCCGGCTTCACCTCGGTCAGGCCGGAGCCGATCGTGCGGATGATCCGCCACCCGCCCGTGTACGTTCCCACCGCGATGGCCACCGCGCAGGCGATGACGACCCAGAACGGGACGCCGGCGCCGACCGGCAGCATGCCGGCGGAGATGAGGGTCAGCGTGATGACGCCCATCGTCTTCTGCGCGTCGTTCGTGCCGTGCGCGAGCGCGACGAGGGAGGAGCTGAAGATCTGCGCGATGCGGAACCGGCCGCGGCCGTCCGGGTTCCCGTCGTGGCGACGGGTCACCCAGTAGACGACGCGGGTCGCGAGGAACGCGGTGAGGCCGGCGACGAGCGGCGCGACGAGGGCCGGGACGACGACCTTGTCGACGAGCGTGCCCCAGCCGACCGCCCCGAAGCCCGCGCCGACGATCGCGGAGCCGATGAGGCCGCCGAAGAGCGCGTGCGACGAGGAGGACGGCAGGCCGAAGAGCCAGGTCGCGACGTTCCACACGATCGCCGCGAGGACGCCGGCGAAGACGAACGCGGGCGTGATCGCCACGCCGCCGCCGGCCGGGTCCTCGTCGATGATGCCGTTCGAGATGGTGAGGGC
>JAGIAU010000150.1 GCA_017744755.1 Microbacteriaceae bacterium | reverse complement strand
CCTGTCCGGCAACCGCAACTTCGAGGGCCGCATCAGCCCCGACGTGAAGATGAACTACCTCGCGTCCCCGCCGCTCGTCGTCGCCTACGCCCTCGCCGGCACGATGGACTTCGACTTCGAGACGGACGCGCTCGGCGCCGACGAGTCGGGCGCCCCGGTCTACCTCAAGGACATCTGGCCGTCGCCGGAGGAGGTCCAGAAGATCATCGACTCCTCGATCTCGCGCGAGCAGTTCATCAAGCAGTACGCGACGGTCTTCGACGGCGACGAGCGCTGGCGGAATCTGCCGACGCCGACCGGTCCGGTCTTCGAGTGGGAGGACTCCTCCACCTACGTCCGCAAGGCGCCGTACTTCGACGGCATGTCGATGACCCCGGCGCCCGTCTCGGACATCGCCGGCGCCCGCGTCCTCGCGACGCTCGGCGACTCGGTCACGACCGACCACATCTCGCCCGCGGGCAACATCAAGGCCGGCACCCCGGCCGCCCAGTACCTCGAGGCGCACGGCGTCGAGCGCAAGGACTTCAACTCCTACGGCTCGCGCCGCGGGAACCACGAGGTCATGGTCCGCGGCACCTTCGCGAACATCCGTCTGAAGAACGAGCTCGTCGCCGCCGTCAACGACGGCCAGATCGTGGAGGGCGGCTACACCCGCGACTTCACGCAGGCCGACGGCCCGCAGTCGTACATCTACGACGCGAGCGTCAACTACCAGGCCGCCGGCACCCCGCTCGTCATCTTCGGCGGCAAGGAGTACGGCTCGGGCTCGTCCCGAGACTGGGCCGCGAAGGGCACGAACCTGCTCGGCGTGAAGGCCGTCATCACGGAGTCCTTCGAGCGCATCCACCGATCCAACCTCATCGGCATGGGCGTCGTCCCGCTGCAGTTCCCGGCGGGCGAGACCTGGAAGTCGCTCGGGCTCGACGGCACGGAGATCGTCTCGATCTCGGGGCTCGAGGCGCTGAACGACGGCACGACCCCGAAGACGGTCCGCGTCACGGCCGCCCCCTCGGAGCACTCGGCCCCGGGCAAGCCGGTCGTCGAGTTCGACGCGGTCGTCCGCATCGACACCCCCGGCGAGGCCGACTACTACCGCAACGGCGGCATCCTGCAGTACGTGCTGCGCTCGCTCGTCGCCTGAGCGCCTGGTCGGGGGGCCATGAACGAGAACACGCTGCCGCCGCCCGGCTGGTACCAGGATCCGCGCGACCCCGACCAGCTGCGGTGGTGGGACGGCGAGAACTGGACGACGCATCTCCAGCCGATCGACGCCGAGGACACCACGACGGCGCCGGTGAGCCCGCCCGACCTCAGCACGGTGCTGCACGAGCTCGCCGGCCCGCCGGCGGCTGCGGAGCCCGAGCCGGAGAAGAAGGTGCACTGGCTGCAGCGCGACGTCAGCTCGTTCTTCCCGCCCCGGAAGCCTCGCGACGAGTGAGCCCCTGCTGGGAGCAGCCGTTTCACACGGCGCATCGAGACCTCCACGACGTACGCTTGACCACGTGAATCTGCTCCCGACGATTCGCGGCCCGCGCGACCTCGATGCACTTGACGATGCGCAGCTCCAGCAGCTCGCGGGGGAGATCCGGCAGTTCCTCGTCCGCGAGGTCGCCCGCACCGGCGGCCACCTCGGACCGAACCTCGGCGTCGTCGAGCTGACGCTCGCGATGCATCGCGTGTTCGACTCGCCGCACGACGCGATGGTGTTCGACACCGGCCACCAGTCGTATGTCCACAAGCTGCTGACGGGACGTCAGGACTTCTCGCGGCTCCGTCAGGAGGGCGGCCTCGCCGGCTACCCGCAGCGCGCAGAGTCGGAGCACGACATCGTGGAGTCCTCCCACGCCTCCTCGTCGCTGTCGTGGGCCGACGGCATCTCGAGGGCGTTCTCCCTCACGGGTCAGGCCGATCGCGCCGTCGTCGCCGTCGTCGGCGACGGCGCCCTCACCGGCGGCATGACGTGGGAGGCGCTCAACAACATCACCGACGACAATGCGCGCCGCCTCGTCATCATCGTCAACGACAACGGCCGCTCCTACGCGCCGACGATCGGCGGCATGGCCCGCTTCCTCACGGACGTGCGGACGCGGCGCTCCTACCGGCGACTGTTCCTCAGCTCGCAGAGGTTCTTCCACTTCTTCGGCGCACCGGGCCGTGCGCTCTACCGCGGCATCCGCGGGGCGACGCACGGCTTCCTCTCGCGGCTGACGAACAACCAGCAGCTCTACTCGAACCTCGACATCAAGTACCTCGGACCGGTCGACGGCCACGACATCCAGGCGCTCACGGGGGCGCTGCGGCGCGCGAAGGACTACGGCGCGCCCGTCATCGTGCACGCGATCACGGAGAAGGGCCGCGGCTACGACCCGGCGCTGCAGGACATGCACGAGGCGTTCCACGCCGTCGGTCAGATCGACCCGGAGACCGGGGAGCCGATCGACAAGCCGAGCTCGCCGAGCTGGACGAGCGTGTTCTCCGACGAGATCCTCGACATCGCTCGCGAGCGGCCGGAGGTCGTCGGCATCACCGCGGCGATGCTGCGGCCGACCGGCCTCGCCAAGTTCGCGGAGCGCTATCCGGACCGCGTCCTCGACGTCGGCATCGCCGAGCAGCATGCCGTCACGGCGGCGGCCGGCATGGCCTTCGGCGGGCTGCATCCGGTGGTGGCGATGTACGCGACCTTCGCGAACCGCGCGTTCGATCAGATCGTCATGGACGTCGCCCTGCACCGGGCGGGCGTCACCTTCGTCCTCGACCGCGCAGGCGTCACGGGGCCCGACGGGCCCTCGCACCACGGTGTCTGGGACCTCGCCGTCCTGCAGGTCGTCCCCGGCATCCGCATCGCCTCGCCGCGCGACGCCGTCACGCTCCGCGAGGAGCTCCGCGAGGCCGTCGCGGTGGGGGACGCCCCGACCGTCGTCCGCTTCCCGAAGGGCACGGCGATCCAGGAGATCGCCGCGCAGCGCCGCACCGCGGACGGCGTCGACGTGCTCCGCGAGGCCGGCCACAAGGACGTGCTCATCGTCGCGGTCGGCGCCTTCGCGAAGCTCGGCCTCGAGGTCGCCGAGCGCCTCGGTCAGCAGGGGATCGGCGCGACCGTCGTCGACCCGCGCTGGATCGTCCCCGTGCCGCGCTCCGTCGTCGAGCTCGCCGCCGCGCACCGCCTCGTCGTCACCCTCGAGGACGGCATCCGGGTCGGCGGCATCGGCACGCGCATCCGCCAGGACCTGCGCGCCGCCGGCGTCGACACGGCCGTCGACGAGCGCGGTCTGCCTGACGAGTTCCTGGATCACGGCTCACGGGAGTTCATCCTGGAGCAGACTGGTCTCACGGCGCAGACGATCGCCCGCGACGTCACGGCGCAGGTGCTCGGGACGCGGCTCCCGGTCGCCCGCCCGCTCCCCGCGAACGAGCACCGCGTCATCACGGAGGCCATCGACATCCCGGAGGTGTAGGCGCCATGGGTCTGCTGCACGTCATCACGTTCGCCACCCTCGACGGCGTCGCGCAGGCGCCGGGCGGCCCGCAGGAGGACACCGACGGCGGCTTCGAGTTCGGCGGCTGGCAGGCGCCCGTCTCCGACGAGGTCGTCGGGCAGCACGTCGGCTCCTGCATCGCCGAGATGGACGCGCTGCTCCTCGGGCGCAGAACGTACGACATCTGGGCCGCCTACTGGCCCACGGCCGGTCACGACGGCCCGGACGCGGTCATCGTCGACCGTTTCGACGACGTCCCCAAGTACGTCGCCTCCGGCACCCTCGTCGACCCGCAGTGGCAGCGCACGCAGGTGCTCGGCCCGGACCTCGCCGCGGAGGTCGCGGCGCTGAAGGCGCGCCACGAGCACATCCACGTCTGGGGCAGCCTCGACTTCGTCCAGTCGCTGTGGACCGACCGGCTCGTGGACCGACTCGACCTCTGGGTGTTCCCGCTCCTGCTCGGCCGCGGCAAGAAGCTCTTCGGCTCCGGCGTCGTCCCCGCCGACGTGACCCTGCTCGAGCCGCCGCTCGCGAGCCCGAAGGGCGCCGTGCTCCTGCGCTACGCCTTCCCCGACACGACGCCGGGGACGGGCGACATGGCCTCGCGGTAGGACGTTCCCTGCCCGAATGCAGGGGATTTCTCCGAATGAAGGGTTTTTCTCACGGAAAGATCCTTCATTCGCGTGATTCCCCTGCGTTCGGACCCGAGAGCAGAGCGGACCAGCCCGGCGTCGGGAGCGGGTCCGGGCTGCGCGGTGCATAGGCGCCGATCCTGCGGGAGCGATCGCGACCGACGCTGGCCGCCGCAGCGGCGGCCCAGCCGAGCAGGGCGGCGATCGCCGCCACGACGGCGAACACGGCGGCGTTGGTCGCCAGGTAGGGCCCCGCGATGATGCCCAGGTAGACGCCCACCGTCGGGGCCCCGAACAGCGCCGTCGCCAGTACGTAGAGGAAGTAGGGGAGCAACGGGCCGGCGGCACCCGTCGCCGCCCCGACGAGCGCGAACCGCCACAGGTGCGGCCAAGGACGCCGCTCATGCGCGAGACGCTGTCCCGTCGCCCAGCTCAGGGGCCAGCCGACCGTCAGCAGCGCGAGTCCGCCGCCGACCAGTGCGATCGGGAGGCCGTCCATGGCGAGCTCCGCGCCGCGCAGGCCCGGCCGGATCGAGCCGGACGGCAGTGCGGCGAGGACGTCGAACGCGGGCCGGTAGAGCGCCGCGACGATGCCGATCGCGACGAGCATCCCGAGCGGGTACTCCCACACGGTGAAGCGCATCGGCCACCGCCGCGACCGGGGCGTCTCGGACGCTGTCATGCGGGCGACGGGAGCTGCGCGCGACCGTTGGGCCGGGTGTCGTCGCGCCGGGCTCGGCGCATCGACCAGTACCAGCCCGCAGGCACCGCGATCGCGGAATCGATCGTGACGACGATGATCGAGAACGAATAGGCGGATACCCGCTGCCAGAACCCGGCCCCGGACGCCGGTGCCGGTCCGACGAACGCCCACCCGGTCTGCGCCCCGACGGCCGACACCACGATCCCGACGACGAGCCCGAGACCGGCGTAGACGAGTGCATGCCCGGTCCGACTCCGCGTCCGGCGCAGCAGCACCGCGACCGGCAGCACGACGGTCGGCCCGAGGACGATCGCCGCCCCGAACGACCACGGCACGCTCCAGAAGGGCGCGAAGAGGAGTCCAAAGCCGCCGGTCGTCACACCGAACACGAGCATGGTCAGGAGATTGAAGTAGAGGATCGCCATCAGTGCGCCGCGGATGAACTCCCATGCCGTGAACGCCATCGGGTGCTCGGCAGTCCGAGGCGAGGCCGTGCTCACAGCGCCTCCGCTTCCGCCGCCGAGGTCGCCACGGCCTGACTCCGATCCCTTCGCTCAGCGG
>JAGIAU010000014.1 GCA_017744755.1 Microbacteriaceae bacterium | reverse complement strand
CCTCGAGCGCCATGCGCGCGGCGGCGGGGTGGTCGCCGTTGTAGGGGTCGGCGAGCGGGTGGGTGAGGACGACGTCGGGCTGCACGCGGCGCATGACCTCGACGAGCGCCGAGATCGCGGCGTCGGACTCGCGCAGCGGGTAGTCGCCCTGGTCGAGGAACTCGACGGCGGCGCCGAGCGCGTCCGCCGCGGCCTGCGCCTCGGCGCGGCGGATCGCCTTGATCTCCTCGAGCGGCTTGCCCTCGAGCCACTGCGATGCGGACTCCCCGCGCTCGCCGAAGCTGAGGCAGACGACGTGCGCCGTCCCGCCCTGCAGGACGTGCGACGCGATCGCGCCGCCCGCCCGCCAGACGAAGTCGCCGGCGTGCGCGCTGACGACGAGCATGGTCCGGGGCTTCGTCGCCCCTGCGTTCGACATGGTGGCGATTCTAGAACCATCCGGCCCGGATTGTTAACAATCCGGGCGTGTTCTATACCTATGGACATAGGTATTCCCTGCGATACACTCGCGGGGGTCACTTCAAGGAAGAAGGAACGAGGACATGGCGAACAACCTGCAGGAGCTCATCGACGAGGCCGGGAATCCCGTCGACATCCTCCGCAACTCCAAGCTCGGGACGTACATCTACCCCGTCGTCCCCGCCGAGTTCACGAACTGGCGGCGCGAGCAGAAGGCGTGGCGCGAGACCGCGGTGCTCTACGACCAGACGCACCACATGGTGAACCTCTACGTCAAAGGCCCGGACGCGCTCCGACTGCTCACGGAGACGGGCATCAACTCCTTCGAGCACTTCCCCGTCGACCGCGCCAAGCAGTTCGTCCCCGTCGCATCCAACGGCGGCGTCATCGGCGACGGCATCCTCTTCCACGAGGCGCAGGACGAGCTCGTCTACGTCGGCCGCGCCCCCGGCGCGAACTGGCTGCAGTACCACGCGGAGACCGGCGGCTACGACGTCGAGGTGACCTACGACGACCGCTCCAACTCGCGCCCCTACGGCAAGGCCGTCGAGCGCTCCGTCTACCGCTTCCAGATCCAGGGTCCGAACGCCTGGCCGATCATCGAGCGGCTCGCCGGCCGCACCGTCGAGCAGGTCAAGTTCTTCCACATGGGCCGCATCGAGGCGGGCGGCTTCCAGATCCGCACGCTCCGCCACGGCATGGCCGGCGCCCCCGGCCTGGAGATCTGGGGCCCCTACGAGCAGCACGGCGCCGTCCGCGACCTCGTCCTGGAGGCCGGCGCCGAGTTCGGCATCGAGCCCTGCGGCTCGCGCGCCTACTCCTCGAACACGCTCGAGTCGGGCTGGGTCCCGTCGCCCCTGCCGGCGATCTACTCCTCCGAGGCCGAGCGCGGCTTCCGCGAGTGGTCGGGCGTCAAGTCGTACGAGGCGATCAACGCGCTCGCCGGCTCCTTCGTCTCCGACGACATCGAGGACTACTACCTGAACCCGTGGGAGCTCGGCTACGGCTCCTTCGTCAAGTTCGACCACGACTTCATCGGCCGCGACGCGCTCGAGGCGATCGAGCCGGAGGCGCAGCGCCGCAAGGTCACGCTCGCGTGGAACGACGAGGACCTCGCCGCCGTCTGGGCGTCGTTCCTGAACCGCGACGAGCTGCCGTACCAGTACTTCGACCTGCCGAACGCGAACTACGGCTCCTCGAACTTCGACGCCGTCCTCGACGCCGACGACAACACGGTCGGCCTGTCGCTCTTCACCGGCGTCACCGCCAACGAGAAGCGCGGCCTGTCGCTCGCCACGGTCAACCCGGACGTGCCGATCGGCGCCGAGGTCCGCGTCCTCTGGGGCGAGCAGCCGAACTCCGGCAAGACCACGGTCGAGCCGCATCGCCAGTTCGCGGTCCGCGCCGTCGTGTCGCCCGTCCCCTACTCCGAGGTCGCGCGCGACACGTACCACGGCGGCTGGCGGACCGGCTACACGGCGTAGCGGACGCACGGCCGGCGGGTGAGAGGCTGAGGCATGGCCCGGATCGCGCAGGATGAGGCTGCGGGCGCCTTGAGCGCCTCGCAGAAGGTCTTCGCGATCCTGGACGCCCTCTACCGCACCCGCCGGCCGATGACGCTCTCCGCCATCGCCAGGGCGACCGGGCTGCCGCTCACCACGGTGCACCGTCTCCTCGGCGAGCTCACCGCCTGGGGCGGCCTCGAGCGCGACAAGCGGGGCCGCTACCAGATCGGGCTGCACATGTGGGAGCTCGGCTGGCTCGCGCCGCGCAGCACCGGCCTCGTCGACACCGCGCTCCCCTTCCTCGAGGACCTGTACGAGGCGACCCACGGGAACGTCCGCCTCGGCGTGCGCGAGGGCAACGAGGCGATCTTCATCTCGCACATCTCCGGCCACGGCTCCGTGCCGCTGCGCACCCGCGCCGCGACGCGGGTGCCGATGACGTCGACGGGCGTCGGCCTCGTGCTCCTCGCGCACGCGCCCGACGCCGTCGTCGACGAGGTCCTCGATCAGGACCGGCAGCGCTACACGTCGTACACCGTCATGGACAGCCCGACCGTGCGCCGCATGCTCGCCGACGTCAAGAAGAACGGCTACGCGATCTGCGATCGCCAGATGACGAGCGACGCCGTCTCCGTCGCAGCCCCCATCAGAACGCTCACGGGCGAGGTCGTCGCCGCCGTCTCCGTCGCCGTCCAGGGCTCCGGCCTCCAGGCCGTCAAGCGGCACATCCCCGCCGTCCTGATGGCCGCCCGCGGCATCTCGCGGAGCCTCGACCGCATGCCGGATCCGTCCCGCTTCGCCGTGCGTCCGCAGGCGAGCTCGGCGTAGCGCGCTCCGGGCGCTCCGGGAGTCCCGGTCGGATCTCGCGTTCCTTACCGGCAGGCGGAAAGCGGGTTTCGGCGGCGCCCCCACTGTGGGAGGTTGGGGTTCGTACAGACGCTTCCGGCGCCGATCGCATCGATGCCGCGCGGAGGTACGAGCCCGTAGCTCTCGGACCACGACGGCTCGGTGAGCGGACCACGGGCTCTTTCCGACGAGGGAAGGAACGTAGGTCATGGTCGACCTGCTCCGGCTCCGCTCCGGCGACACCCGGTGGCGCATCGGGATGATCAACGGGCCGAACATGCCGAACCTCGATCAGCGCGACCCGATGGACTACGGAGGCACCACCATCGCCCAGCTCGACGCTCGCGTGGCCGAGCTCGCAGGCTGGCTGGGCGTCGAGCTGACCGAATCGCTCTGGACGAACTACGAGGGCGAGATCCTCACCTGGATCCACACGAAGCACCGCGACCTCGACGGCATCCTGATCAACCCGGCAGGCCTCACGCTCTACGGCGAGTCGACCAGGCGCGCGCTCGAGGAGACAGGACTCCCGGTCGTCGAGGTCCATTTCGCGAGCCAGCGCGGTCGACCGGCGGGCTCGATCTTCGCCACGTCGGTGCTCGCCACCGTCAAGGGCTTCCGCAAGCACAGCTACACCGGAGCGCTCATCGGCCTCGTCGCCGCGCTCGACGACGGCGACTTTCTCACGCCCGTGCGCTATCCCGCGCGCGTCGATGCCGGGCTCTCCAAGCCGCAGGGCCAGGGACGCCCCTAGGTCCGCCGACCCGCCGAAGACAGCGAAACGAAAGGAATCGAGGTCATGGTCGACCTGCTCCGGCTCCGCTCCGGCGACACGCGGTGGCGCATCGGGATGATCCACGGCCCGAACATGCCGTTCCTCGGCCAGCGAGACCCGAAGCACTACGGCTCGATCGACCCCGAGCAGCTCGACGCTCGGGTCGCAGAGATCGCGGACTGGCTGGGCGTCGATCTCACCGAGTCGATCTGGACGAACGAGGAGGGCGACATCCTCACCTGGATCCACACGAGACACCAGGACTTCGACGCCATCCTGATCAATCCTGCCGGCCTCACGTTCTTCGGCGAGTCGACCAGGCGCGCGCTCGAGGAAACGGGGCTCCCCGTCGTCGAGGTGCACTTCGCCAGCCCGCGGCTCAAGCCGCAGTCGGTCTTCGAGCCATCCGTGCTCGGCACGATCAAGGGCTTCCACAAACACAGCTACACGGCGACCCTCGTCGCGCTCGTCGCGTCGCTCGACGACGGCGATTTCTTCCCGCCCGCCCGTTACCAGGCGCGCATCGACGCCGGGCTGTCGAACCCGCCGGGGCAGGGACGCCCCTTGCGCCTCTGAGGCGGAGCCTGTCCGACGCCGACTCGGCGTCTCAGCCGAGCTGTCGCGCGAGATGCTCGCGCACGGCCGCGGCGAAGGCCTCCGGCGCCTCGAGGTGGAGCATGTGCGGGCCATCGAGCTCGACGAGCCGCGCATCCGCGATCCCGTCCTCGAGCTCCCGGGCGATCGCCGGGGTGACCGAGACGTCACCCGTCCCCGCCACGACGGTGACCGGCACCGCGATCTCGCCGAGCCGAGCGCGCAGGTCGTGGCCGGCGAGCATCCGCCAGTAGCGGGCGATCGCCGTCGGGTCGTCGGCGGCGAGCCGCTCGGCCGCCGCGCGCACGACCGGGCGATCGTCGATGAGCGCACCCTGGCTGAACCAGCGGCGCAAGGTGACATCCATCAGACCGTCCATCCCGAGCCGCTCGGTGTCCTCCGCCCGGCCGAGCATCGCGTCCGGCGCGGTGGCCGCCGGCGCGCAGGCGACGACAAGCGATCGGACGCGATCCGGGTGCCTGAGCGCCATGTGCAGCGCCACCATCCCGCCGAGCGACACGCCGACGACGTCGACCGGTCGCCGATCCTGCAGCGCCTCGAGCGCGGCATCGGCCACGTCGGCGAGCGTCGCGACCGAGCCGAGCGGGGCATCGCCGTGACCCGGCAGGTCGATCGCGATCGAGTCCTCGATCGGCACGCCTTGCCAGGTCGAGCGGTCGAGGCCGATCGGATGCAAGAGGAGAACGGTCATCCGGCACGAGCCCCGACGAGGTCTGCGGCGATACGCTCGGCCGCGAGAAGCCCGAACACGGTCGCCTCGCCGAGCCCGCCGAAATATCCGCCGAGCGGTCCGCCGGCCATGCCGCCCATCGTCCCGCCGACGGCGAACAGCCCCGGAATCGGGGTCTCGTCTTCGCGGCGGACCTGAGCGTCGGGCGTGACCAGCAGACCGCCGAGCGTGTAGGTGAGGCCGGGCACGACGGGGATCGCGTAGAACGGTCCCGTCTCGATCGCCCGAGGACTCCCGCCGCGCGGCACCTCGAGCTCGCCGGTCGTCCCGGCGTGCACCGCGGCGTTGAACGCCTCGACCTCGGCGACGAGACCCTCCGCGTCGATGCCGGCTAGCGCCGCGAGCGAGGCCAGATCCGGCGCCTCGAACACGCGGCCGCCGTCGCGCGCGATGGCCGGGTTCGCCGAGAAGGTGCCGAGGTACTGCGCGGGGCTGTCCTTCCAGACGCTCCCGGCCCATGCCGGCGAATCGAGGATCGCGACGTAGGCGCGGGGGTCGGCGGTCTTCGCGATCGCGTTCGACAGGGCGATGCCCGACATCGCCGGCCGGGTCAGCCCGATCCCGCTCCCGTCCTCGTCGGCGACCCGGCGCCCATCACGGCCGACGAGCACCCCGTTCTTGAGCGGCCCGTCCATGGCCGGATAGGGCCAGAGGTCGTCGTTGTCGATCGCGTCGAGGGAGAGCATGTGGCCGTAGAACCACTCCATGTTCACGACAGCGGCGCCGATCGCCTGGCCCATGCGGATGCCGTCGCCTGTCTGCGAGGCGAGCGAACGCAGCTTGACCCGGTCCGCGGCCGGTCCGATGTGCGTCCGCACCATGTCCGCGTTCGCCTGGAAGCCGCCGTCGGCGAGCACGACCGCCTTCGCGCGGACCTCGAACCGGCCCTGGACGCCCCAAGCAACGACCCCGACGACCCCGTCGTCCTCGGTCAGCAGCGAGGTCGCGCGGGTCTGCGCCAGGTAGCGACCGCCCTCGGCGACGAAGCGATCCGCATACATCGTCATCGCCCGGTCGGGACCGCGGGTCCGATCATAGAAGCGCAGGCCCGGGGTGCCCGGCACGAACGGCTGCAGGTAGCGCTGATCACTGCCCGGCATGATGTGATCGACCTCCACGCCCTCGTCCGTCACCCAGGCGGAGGCGCGGGCGCAGTTCTCGGCCCAGACGTCGATCAACTCCTCGCGCCCCAGCCCGGAGGTGATCTCCCGCCCGTAGGCCTTGAGCACCTCCGGGTCCGTGTCGAGCGGCAGATACGCGGCGCTCATGAATCCCTGCGAGACCCGCGCGTTGCTCGAGCCCGGGGCTTCCGCCCCTTTGTCGAGCAGAATGACCTGGAGGCCCAGCTGCTGGGCCCGCCGAGCCGTGGTCAGACCCGCGATTCCGGACCCGACGATCACGACGTCGGCGTCCACCGCTGTATCACTCATCGGTCTCCCGTTCCCCTGTCCGCTGTCGGACCGCCGGCGTCCACGATCGGATCCATGCGAGATGCTCGAGCACGACGTCGCGCAGGCCTTCGGGGTTGTCGAGGTGCACCATATGCGCGCCCGGGATGCGCACGAGACGGCTGTCCGGGATCAGCCCGTGGATGACGCCGATCGCATCCGGCCCGACCGGGTCGTCGGTGGCCTGCACGAGCGTGACCGGCACGCGCACGCCGGGGAGCCCGGCCGCGGTGTCGGTCGCCGCCATCGCGCGCTGCATGAACGCGAAGCTCTCGGTCGGCAGGGTCGCGATCATCCGGCGGATGTACTCGACCCCCGCCGCGTCCGCTGCGATCGTCGACGGCCGGAACCACCGCGTCACGAGCGCCTCGCTCGTCGAGGCGAGACCGGTCTCGAGCGCGGCGTCGGCGCGCTCGTGCAGCGTCGCCGGGTCGCCTACGCCCGAGGGCGTGTTGGCGAGCACGGCCGAGCGGACGAGTCCGGGGTGACGGATCAGCAGATACTGGCCGATGATGCGGCCGAGGGCGACGCCGACGAGATCGACGGGCTCGGTGATCGTCGCGGCGATCTCGTCCGCGATGCCCTCGAGCGTCACCGGCTCCGGCGGGCGGTCACCCGTGCTCGGGTAGAGCGCCGTCCGTCCCGGCAGGCCGAGCAGGTCGTAGGCGTGGTCGTCCTGGGTGAGGGCGGGAAGGAAGAGCAGCTCAGGCACGTCGCGTCCCCTCGTCTCCGAATGCGACCGGGACGGCGCCGCTGGCCGCGAGCTCCGCGAGCCGGTCGTCGTCGTAGCCGGCGACGTCGCGGAGGACGTTCGCCGTGTCGGCGCCGAGCCGGGGGGCGGCGACCGCGGCGGCCGGACCGGCGGAGAACTTCACGGGACTGCCGAGCGTGCGGATCGAGTCGCCCCGCCCTGCGAGCGTGAGCACCATGTCCCGCTCGCGGATCTCCGGATCCGCGAGCGCCGCGGCGACGTCGTTGATCGGCGCGGAGGGAACCCCCTCCTCGGTGAGCCTGGCCAGCAGGACCGGCGCCGTGAGCGCGTCGGCGCGCGCCTCGAGGATCGCGTCGAGCTCGGGACGATGCTCGCGCCGCAGCTCGTTGTCGAGGAAGCGCGGGTCATCGACGAGCTCGGGGACCCCGAACGCACGGGCGAGGCCCTGCCAGAACGGCTCCGTGTTCGCCGCGACGACGAGCTCCTTCCCGTCCCCGCAGGTGAAGGCGCGATATGTCGGGATGCTCATATGCCCACGCCCCTGCGGGCCTGGCACGTCGCCGGAGGCGAGATAGTACGTGCCGACGTAGGACAGGAGCGCGACCTGGGTGTCGAGCATGGAGACGTCGACGGTGGTGCCGCGCCCGGTCCGGGCCACCTCGACGAGCCCTGCGAGCGCGCCCGCGGCGGCGTACACGCCGGCCACGACGTCGCCGATCGGCAGTCCGGAGCGCACCGGCCGGCCGTCGGCCTCGCCCGTGAGCGACATGCCGCCGGCGAGCCCCTGGACGATGATGTCGAACGCCGGACGGTGGATGTACGGGCCGGTCTGGCCGAAGCCGGTCACCGAGCAGAGCACGATCCGCGGGTTCGCCCCGGAGAGCGCCTCGAAGCCGATGCCGAGCTTCTCCAGCGTCCCGGGGCGGAAGTTCTCCACGACGACGTCCGACTTCGCGGCGAGCGCGAGGAGCGCCTCGCGTCCGCCAGGCGCTTTGAGGTCGAGGACGACGCTCTCCTTGTTCCGGTTCGCGGCATGGTAGTAGTCGCTGTCGCCGTCCTCGAAGTACGGCCCGATGCGCCGTGTCGGATCGCCGGCCGGCGGCTCGACCTTGATGACGCGGGCGCCGAAGTCGCCGAGGATCATCGTCGCGTGCGGGCCCGAGAGGTGCTGGGTGAGATCGAGCACCGTCACCCCGGCGAGCGGGCCGGTGCGCGGGGTCGCCTGCTCAGTCATGCTTCGCCTCCGAATAATCGTCTCCGGCGGCTCGCGCAGCGCGCCACCGCACGAGCGTCACGTCGTCGTCCGCCTCGAGGAAGTCGGCTCGGACCTCGTCGCCGATGCGCACCTCGCCGTCCCGGTCGGCGTCGCCCGTCGAGGTCAGGATCATCCCCAGCATCCGGATGCCCTCGGGCAGCTCGAGCATCGCGACCGTGTAGGGGACGGCGTCCTCGAAGGCGGGGTGCATGGCCCGCCGGTAGACGGCGAGGCTCCAGACCGTCGCGCGGCCGCTCAGCGGCGCCCACTCGGCGAGCGGCGCGAGGCACTCGGGGCAGACCTCGCTCGGGGTCCAGCAGTAGGCGCCGCACCGGGAGCAGCGCTGGGCGACGAGCCGGTGCTCGCGCGCGGCCGCCCAGAAGGGGGCCGTCAGCGCGTCGTCGGTGTCGGGGAGGATGCCTGGGTACGTCATGATCGGGTCGTCAGGATCGACGCCGCTCCCTTCAGGAAGTCGTGCGACGAGACGTCGAGGGCGACCTCGAGACCGGGCACCTGGCGCTCCCCCGCCTCGCCGCGCAGCTGGCGCACCGCCTCGACGAGATGCAGCCAGCCCCACATGTAGGCCTCGGAGAGCTGACCGCCGTTCGTGTTCACGGGGAGCGAGCCGCCAGGCCGCGTCGCTCCTGAGGCGAGGAGCTCGCCCCCCTGGCCGAGCGGCGCGAAGCCGTACCACTCGAGCATCTGCAGCACCCACACCGAGGTCGCGTCCTGGATGTAGAGCGCGCCGACGTCCTCCGGCCGGTAGCCGCTCTTGGACCACAGCTCCTCGGCGAGCTTCCCGAGCCACGGCCGGCTGAGGCTCTCGGCGTCGTGGTCGGCACGGAACGCGGTGCGCTGCGCCATCGCCGCGACGTTCACCGGCCGCTTCGCGAGGTCCCTCGCCCGTTCGGCGGTCGTGACGACCATCGCGGCCCCGCCATCGGAGATCATCGTGAGGTCGGCCCGGCGCAGCGGCGCGACGAACGGCTCGCTCGCGAGATAGTCCTCGATCGTGAGGGGCTTGCGGAAGATCGCGAGCGGGTTCCGCTGCGCCCACTCCCGCTGCGCGACGGAGACCCAGCCGAGCTGCTCCTCGGTCGTGCCGTACTGGAACTGGTGCCGGCGGAAGGCGAGCGCGGCGCGGCCCGCGACGTGGACGACGCCGTTCGCCGCGGCCATCTCGGCGCCGCCGCCGACCGCGATCCCGAAGTCGGCCTTCGCCGAGCGCTGGTTCGTGCCGTAGGCGAGGACGATCGTCTCGGCGAGGCCGGACCGGATCGCCATCGCGGCGAGGTGGAGCGAGAAGTTCCCCGTCCCGTAGTCGAGCGTCGCGCCGTATCGCGGGCTGACGCCGAGGAGCTCCCCGATCTGCTCGTCGATCCCGACGTGCGCCTGCAGGTTCCGGCAGGTGATCAGCCCGTCGACGTCATGCTTCGTGAGCCCGGCGTCCGCGAGCGCGAGCTCGATCGCCTCGACGGCGATCCCGTTCGCGCTCCGGCCCGGCAGCTCGCCCTGGGCCGTCGCGCCGACCCCGGCGATCGCGACCCCACGGCTCCCGCTCATGTCACGCCTCGGCGCGGGGCACGAAGTGCACGTCCGTCGCGGCGACGCCGATGGTGATCGCCTGTCCAGGGGTGAGCGGCGTGTCGGGGGCGAGCTCGCCGCGGACCTCGTGGTCGCCGACCGCGTACTGGACGTCGAGCGTGCGACCGAGATAGCCGAACCGGGTCACCGTCGCAGACCAGGCGTTCTCGAGGCCTTCGGCCTCGGCGCCGGCCTTGACGTTCTCCGCGCGGAACACCGCCGCCACCGAGGCGCCCTCGCCGGCCGCGGCCTCCGCCGCGACGACGGGATTCGGGATGCCGTGGACCTCGGCCCGGTCGCGCGACCCGGTGATCGTCGCCGGGAGCGCGTTCGCGCGACCGACGAAGGTCGCCGCGAACTCCGAGCGCGGACGGCGATACATCTCGCGCGGCGTGTCGGCCTGCTCGATGAGCCCGTCGCGGAGCAGTACGACCCGGTCCGACATCGACATCGCCTCGGTCTGGTCATGGGTGACATAGACGGCCGTGATGCCGACGGCCCGCTGCAGCTCGAGGATCTCGAAGCGCATCTGCTCACGCAGGCCGGCGTCCAGGTTCGAGAGAGGCTCGTCGAAGAGGAGCAGTTTCGGCCGGGTGACGATCGCGCGGGCGAGGGCGACGCGCTGCTGCTGTCCGCCGGAGAGCTCCGTGCCGTACCGCTGCGCGTACGGCGCGAGGCCGACGAGCTCGAGCACCTCTTCGACGCGGTGATCGGCCTCCTGCTTGGACACGCCCTTGAGCCCGTAGCCGACGTTCCTGGCGACCGTCATATGAGGCCAGACCGCGTAGGACTGGAAGACCATGTTGATGCCGCGCTTCTCGGGCTGGACGTGCTTGCCGGGTGCGGCGACGACCGTGTCGCCGATCGTGATGCTGCCGCCGGAAGCGGGCTCCAGGCCGGCGATGCAGCGCAGCGTCGTCGTCTTGCCGCACCCTGAGGGACCGAGCAGGGTGAGGAACTCGCCGGGCCGGATGTCGAAGGAGATCCCCTTCACCGCCTCGACCTCGCCGTAGGCGATTCGCAGGTCCTTGACGCTGAGGGATGCCCCGAGGTCGGAGCCGTTCGCCGTCGTCGATTCGACCGTGCGGTCGGTGTCGATGCTCATATTGGTCGTCACTTTCTCCAGTGCGGGCGCTACAGGTTCGACGAGTCGAGCCGGGTGCGGAATACGAATCGGGCGATGAGAAGACCTGCAGCCATGAACAGCATGAGCAGGATGGAGACCACCGCCGCGGCCCCCGGGTCGTTGGCATTGATGTGGTCCCATGCGAGCACCGCGAGCGGACGCGTACTCGGGAGCGCCAGGAGCACCGTCTCGTTCACCTCGCGGCTCGCGAAGATGAAGAGCAGGGACCACGCGGCGAGGATCGCCGGACGCACCAGCGGAAGCGTGATCGTCAGAGCAGCGCGCATCCTGCTCGCCCCGGACATCCGAGCCGCCTCCTCCAGCGAGGGGTCGATCTGCATCAGGCCCGTCGTGGAGAAGCGCGTCGCCGTCGGCAGGAACGCCGCGACCAACGCGATCGTGAGCACCGCGACCGTCGCGTAGATCGGGGTGCGGATGTAGAGCCAGAGGATACCCATCGCGAACACGATGCCGGGGACGGCGACCGGGAAGGTCGCGAGGTAGTCGAGCGCGCCGCCGAGCCGGCCGCGCTCGCGCACGACGACGTAGGCGACGGCGAAGGCGACGAGCACCGCGAGCGTCGGGGCGAGCAGCGAGAGCCAGACCGTGTTGAGCAGCGAGTTCCAGACGTCGATGCTCCCGAGCACCTGCGTGATCGTCTCGAGCGAGAACTGCATCGACCGGAAGTCGGTCATCGCGTACGGCGTGAGTGCGGTGATGAGCAGCGCGATGATCGGGAGCACCGCGGCGAACAGGCCGAAGAGCGCCACGAGCACCGTGGCGGGCACTCGCATCCAGCCGAGCTTGACCTCACGGCGTCGGGTCGCCTTGCCGCCGAGCGTGACGAAGCGACGCGCGTTGCGGATGGAGCGCCGGTAGAAATAGATCCCGAGCAGCGTGAGCCAGAAGATGAGCGTGCCGATCGCGGCGGCCACCGGCGGATTGACCGGGAACTGGGTCATCTTGAGATACACGTGCATGCCCAGCGGGGCGAAGCCGGTATTGACGCCGAGTGCGAGCGGGATCGTGAACACGCCGGTCGCGAGAATCGCGATCATGAAGAATGCGGCGGTGAGCGCCGGGCGGACGATCGGCAGCGTCACCTTGAACGCGGTGGCGATGATGCCGCGCCCGTTCATGTAGGAGGCCTCCTCGAGGCCGGGGTCCATGTTCCGCAGCGACGAGCCGACCAGCTGGTAGGCGTACGGCATGAAGTAGAGCAGCATGACGAACACGACGCCGGGCATCGTGCTGATGTTGATGAGGACGGCGTCGTCGTCGAGGCCGAGGAGCCAGCGCAGGTTCGTGTTGATGATCCCGGAGCGGGGTGCGCCGAGCAGGTTCCACGCCACCGCTCCGATGAACGGGGAGATGAACAGCGGGAGGATGACGCCCCACTCGAGCACGCGCCGGATGAACATGTTGGTGCGCGCGACGAGCCAGGCGAAGAGGGTCCCGATGACGACCGAGAGCCCGGCGGTGACGACCGCCAGGATCAGCGTCCCGACGAGCGGCCAGAGGTAGTCGGGGCTCGCGTACACGGACAGGATCGCCTTGAGCGACCAGTCCGACTTCGGCAGGCCCGGCGCCCCGTTGAGGAAGGCGCCGATGAACACCATGACGAGCGGTGCGACGACGAGACCGAGCAGGACGATGAGCGTGACCACCGACAGCGGGCTCGGCGGACGGCGGCGCTGCACCTTCGTCTTCGTCGAGATCGACACCGTCGCCGCCTCGAGGCGGTTCCCGTCCGTCCGCTGCTCAGCGGACGGACGGGAACCCTTCTGGAGCAAAGACATCAGCCTGCGTACCCGAAGACCTGGCTCCAGTGTCCCAGGAAGTCCCCGTCCGGGCCGGCCGCGTCGCGGAAGGCCTCGTCCTGCGTGTAGACCGCCGAGTTGACGACCGTATCCAGGTCGACCGGCGTGAACCAGTCGAGCTCGGAGTAGGCGCGACCATCGACGCCGCCCTCGCGGAGGTTCAGGTTGCCGGAGAGCTCGGCGAGGCCGTCCGAGCCCTCGAGCGAGGAGGCCCATTCCGCGAACAGACGAGCCGCGGCCGGGTGCGGCGAGTCGGTGACGACGCCCATGCCGAACTGCGTGCCGACCGTCGGCGACGGGTAGACGAAGGCGATCGGCGTGTTCGGGTCGGCCTTGAGCGCGTTGCCGACGAGCGAGTCGGCGACCGGGAAGGCGAAGTCGACCTCGCCCTGGATGACGTTCTGCGTGAGGGTCGCGGTGTCGGTGATGATCGCCACGTTCGCCGCGATGTCGGCGAGGCCCTCCCAGCCGACGTCCGAGGCACCGTCACCATCGGTGTACTGGTACCAGAACGCCGCGGCGAGCATCGCGAGCTGCGGCGGGCAGAGCCCGATTCGACCCTTGAACTTCGGGTCGGCCAGCGCCTTGAGCGGGTTCTCCTGGACCTCGGCGAGCTCCTCGGGCGTCACGTTGTTCGTGTTGTAGATGACCGAGTGGGAGCTGCCCATGAGGTACGGGTAGTAGTAGCCCGCGCGACTGCGGTCCGCCGGGAAGGCGGGACCGCCCTCCGGGGTGTATTCCGTGAGCCAGCCGTTGTCGATGGCGTCGTCGAGGGACAGCGCGTCGATGTTGCCGAAGATGTCCGCCTGGCCCTGACCGGCGGCCTCCTCCTGGGCGAACTTCTGGTAGAGCGGACCACCCGAGTCGCGAACGATCGAGACCTGGATGCCGTACTTCGCCGTGAACTCGGCGGCCCACGCCTGCTGCGTGGCAAGCGTCCCGTCGGTGTAGAGCGTCAGCGCGCCCTCGGCCTGCGCGGCCGCGACGAGCGCCTCCATGTCGTCGGCGGGCGTCGAGGTCGCGGTCGTCGGATCGTACCCGCCGGCGGTGTCGTCCGTGGGCGCCGGCGCCGGGGTCGACGAGCAGCCGGCCAGCGCCAGCGCTCCCGCCGCGAGGACGGCCACGAGCGCCGTCCTCAACTGCTTGACAGCCATCAAAAGCTCCTTTGCTTGACAGTGATGGTTCCCGATCTGGCTCCTGCGCCTGCCGGGGGGGTGAGCGGAATGGTGCGAGCGGTCGTGCAGATCGCCGCACCTGCCACTGTGCCGAACCGCATCCCGCTCGCGATGGCGCTTTTCCATCAGGTGGAAGGGAACCTCGATCCGCGCCCGCCCAGGGCATGAGAATCGGCGCATCGACCGGTACGACCAGGGGCGTGCGGATTCGCACATCGATCATGCGGCATTGATGGTTGTTCGCACCTCGCTCCCGGGTTCAGATTGTCGGCGCACCCGTCTGCGACGACGCGACCCGCGAGGACGATCCGCGCCCGAGCGCACCGGACGGATCCACTGACGATGAGGACGGCCTGATGAGCAACGCACCGAAGCGCACGATCGCACCCGAGCAGCACCCGGTCGCCGCCGTGACCCCGGACGAGGCCTCCGGCATGACGCCGGAGTCGTTCAAGGCGGTGTTCCGCGGCCACCCCGGCGGCGTCGCCGTCATCACAGCCGACGCGGGCGACGGTCCCGTGGCGCTCACCGCGACCTCGGTCGCCTCCGTGAGCGCGGAGCCGCCGCTGCTGATCTTCTCGGCTTCGTCCCTGTCCTCCTCGACTCCCACGTTCCTCAAGGCCGAGACCGTCGTCGTGCACCTGCTCGACGCGCACGACCTCGAGGTCGCCAAGCTCGGAGCGACGAGCGGCATCGACCGCTTCGCCGACACGAGCCGGTGGACGCGCCTGACGACGGGAGAGCCCGTCTTCAACGACGTGCGAGCGTGGATCCGCGGCGCTGTCGTGAACCGGATGGAAGCGGGCGGCTCGACCGTGATCGCCGTCCACGCGCTCCGGTCGTTCATCGCCCGCGACCCCGAGCCGGGCGCCGCGCAGGACGCGCTGGTCTACCACAACCGCGGCTGGCACCGCCTCAGCGACGAGACGCGCATCCGCTGAGGCCGCGCAGGACGAGGCCGACGCCGACCATCGGGTCCCCGCGGATCAGACGCCGGCGGGCTTCGGCGGCTCCGAAGGGCTGGGGAGCCCGAGGTGCTCGCGGAGCGTGGCGGTCGTGTACTCCGTCTTCGTCAGGCCACGGCGCTGGAGCTCCGGCACCACGATGTCGACGAAGGCGTCGAGTCCCCACGGCATGTACGGCGGCATGACGACGACGCCGTCGAGCCGGCGCTCCTCGAACTGCTCCTCGACCCACTCCGCGATCGACGTCGCGTCGCCGACCACCGGCGGCTGGAGCAGCGGACCGTTCGTGATGAAGCGGTCGAGGTCGGCCAGGGTGACGTCGGTCGTGCCGTAGCCATGGAACGCGCGCTCGATGACCTGCGCGCCGGTCGCGAGGCTCAGCCCGGCGCCGTGGAACTCCCAGTTCCCGCCCCGCCGGTCCGCGATCTGGATCTCGGCGAGGTCGACGACATCGCCGACCTTCGCGCCCGGGTCCACGCCCTCGACGTCGACGCCGATCGTCACGCCGACGCGCTTCGCGTCGTAGGGCTTGAACGCGGCGTCCTGGACCCGGCGGAAGACCGCCTGCGCCTCGGCGACGGTCTCGGCCGGATAGAACGTGACGCCGGGCAGCATCAGGTAGTCGTCGGGATCGCGGCCGTAGGCCGAGGCGCGCGCCTTCTGGTCGTCGTAGTAGGCCTTCTGATCGCCGTCGAACGGGGTGTAGCGCGCGTCGCAGTACTTCGCGCCGTAGTCGAAGGAGCGCTCCGAGGTGCCCGCGTGGATGATCGGCAGTCGGCCCTGCGGCGAGGCGGGCACGTTCGACGGCCCTTCGATCGAGAAGTAGCGGCCCTTGTGGTCGATCCGCCGCACCTTCGTGGGGTCGACGAAGCGCCCGGACGCCTTGTCGGCGATCCGCCAGTCGGGGTCCCAGCTGCCCCAGAGCTCGATGATCGCCTCGGTCCACTCGACGCCGCGGTCGAAGCGCTGCTCGTTGTCGAGGTGCTGGTCCATGCTGTAGTTGCGAGCGGCGGCGTCGCTGCGCCCCATGACGACGTTGATGCCGAAGCGGCCGCCGCTGAAGTGGTCGATCGTCGCCGCCTCGCGCGCCGTGTCGTAGGGGTTCGCGTAGCTGCTGTTGATCGTCGCGACGATGCCGATCCGGTCGCTGACGCCCGCGAGATAGGCGGCGAGGGTCAGGCCGTCCGGCTTGATCATCGTCTCGTTGATCCAGGTCTGGCGGTCGCTCACCGGCTCGCCGGGCGCGACGGGCTCGACCCCGGTCGAGAGCTGGCTGCCGATGAAGTAGATGTCGAAGATCCCGCGCTCGGCCGCCTGGATCGAGGCTCGGTAGTGCCGGGGGTTGAACTCGTTGTCGGTCGGCACGCCGGGGAGGCGCCAGGAGCTGATGTGCCGGCCGTAGGGCCAGGCGGAGTATCCGAGCTTCAGCTGCCGACGATCCCGAGTCATGATCTCTCCATTCCGCGCCATCGCGTCCGTACCGGGCAGACCTGCAGATCCTGCCCTGCCGATTCTGCCGAGGCGCTCCCTTCGGGACTGCGGTGTCTTCCGCCCTGCGAAAGACTTCATCCAGGCAGGGCACGGTCGGCGACGATTGGCGGTAGAACGTTCGTGTGACGATCACGGGCCGCGCCGGGGACGACCCGTCCCCCGCGGCGCCGCCCGCGATCCGGCCCCCCGACCTCTCCACCGACGACCTGCGCATGCTGCTCGCGCTGGCCAGGACGGGCCGGCTCGTGACGGCCGCGACGCTGCTCGGGATCGACCACACCACGGTCCGGCGGCGCCTCACCCGTCTCGAGACGAGTCTCGGCGCGACGCTCGTGGAGCACGGCGCGGACGGCTGGTCGCTCACGGAGATCGGACGCGTCGTCGTCGAACGCGCGTCGCCGCTGGAGCAGATCGTGCAGAGCGTCCGGGACGCCGTGCAGGGCGAGGAGGGCGCGGTCCGCGGCACGGTGCGGATGTCGACGCCGGACGGCTTCGGGGCGAAGCTCGCCTCGGAGGCGATCGCGCAGGTCATCGCGCGGCATCCGGGCATCTCGGTCGAGCTCATCTCCTCGACGAGGCCGCTGACCTCGCGCGCCTCCGGCTACGACCTGGCCGTGAGCATCGGCGAGCCGCGGCAGGGCTGGCTCGCCTCCGAGTTCCTCACGAACTACGTCCTCGGGCTCTACGCGAGCCGGCGCTACCTGGCGGAGCGCGGCGCGATCGACTCGGTCGAGGATCTCACCCGGCACCGGCTCGTGTTCTACGTCGACTCGCATCTGAACGTCGCGGAGCTCGATCTCGCGCGCGGCTTCTCCGGCATGCACGTCGGCCTCGGCTGCACGAGCGTGTCGGCGCAGGTGGAGGCGACGCTGTTCGGCGCCGGCATCGGCCTGCTCCCCTGCTTCATGGCGGAGGACGAGCCGGAGCTGGTGCGGGTGCTCCCGCGCGAGGTCCGGTTCGTCGTCTCCTATTCGCTCAGCATCCGTCGCGACAGCCCCTCGCCGGAGGCCGTCGGGCTGATCCGCTCGGCGCTGCGCGGCGTCGTGGTGGCCCGGCAGGATCAGCTCGTTCCGCCCATCTGATCATGTGCAGAATCGCAGATCGATCATGCGTCATTGTCGCTTGATTGCAAGCATTCGTTCGCACACGCTGGAACCCGCACCCGTATGCCAGCCGCGTCGAGGACGACGCGGAGAACGGAGACCCGGACCATGACGACCGAGCCGCCCGCGACCATGCGCGCCGCCGTGCTCCGCGGCGACGCGCCCGCGCTGGAGATCCTCGAGATCGCCGTCCCGACGCCGAAGGCCGGCGAGGCCCTCGTCAAGGTGCTCGCCTGCGGCGTCTGCCACACCGACCTGCACGTCGTGAAAGGCGAGGTCGCCTTCCCGCGGCCCGCCGTCATGGGCCACGAGATCAGCGGCACGATCGTCGCGATCGGCGACGGCACGCAGGACGCCCGCGGCCTCGCCGTCGGCGACGCCGTCGTCGGGGCGTTCATCATGCCGTGCGGGGCCTGCGAGTTCTGCGATAAGGGCCGCGACGACATGTGCGCGAACTTCTTCGGCCAGAACCGGCTCAAGGGCACGCTCTACGACGGCGAGAGCCGGCTGTCGATGCCCGACGGATCCTTCCTCGCGCAGTACTCGATGGGCGGCCTCGCCGAGTACTCCGTCGTCCCCCTGACCGCCCTCGCCGCGCTCCCGGACGCGCTCGACCCCGTCTCGGCCGCCGTGCTCGGCTGCGCCGCGTTCACCTCCTACGGCGCCGTGCACCGCGCCGGGCATGTCGAGCCCGGCGACTCGGTCGCCGTCGTCGCGGTCGGCGGCGTCGGCAGCGGCGTCGTCCAGGTCGCGAAGGCGGCCGGAGCGGACCCGATCATCGCGATCGACGTGGCGGCGGACAAGCTCGAGGCCGCCCGCACGCTCGGCGCGACCCACACCGTCAACTCCCGCGAGGTCGACGCCGTCGCCGCCGTCCGCGAGATCACGGGCGGTCGCGGGGTCGACGTCGCCTTCGAGGCGCTCGGCCACCCGGCGACCTTCGAGCAGGCCGTCGGAACGCTCGCGGACGGCGGCCGGATGGTCGCCATCGGCATCGCCGCGGGCGACGCGGCCGCCGCCGTGAAGATCACGCCGCTCGTCCGCCGCGGCTACACGCTGACCGGCTCCTTCGGCGCGCGCACCCGCGAGGACCTGCCGGCGACCGTCGCGCTCGCCGCGTCCGGCGGCTTCGACGTCGAGGGCCTCGTGACCCGCCGCTATCCGCTCGCCGACGCCGACGCCGCCTACCAGGCCCTCGCCCGCGGCGAGATCACGGGCCGCGCCGTCGTGGTCATGGACTGAGCACCGGGAAGAGGAGAGCACCGCATGACCACCCGCATCGCCCACTGGATCGCCGACGAGACCGTCGACATCGCCGGCAGCCGCCTCGCCCCGGTCTACGACCCCGCGA
>JAGIAU010000149.1 GCA_017744755.1 Microbacteriaceae bacterium | reverse complement strand
TCGTGATCGAGCACGACATGGACTTCGTGCGGAACTACGCCGAATGGGTCACGGTCATGCACACCGGCAGGGTGCTCACGGCCGGCACGGTCGAGCAGGTGCAGGCGGACCGGCGCGTCCAGGAGGTCTACCTCGGGACCGCGGCGGACGCCGCCGTCGAGGGCGATGGGGGCCGCTGATGCTCGAGCTCAGGAATGTGACGGCCGGCTACGGCCGCACGAAGGTGCTGCAGGACGTCACGGTCGAGATCCCGGCCGGCCAGGCGGTGTCGATCATGGGCCACAACGGCGCCGGCAAGACGACGCTGCTCCGGGTCGCCACCGGCCTGCTGCCGGTCATGAGCGGCCAGGTGCTCATCGACGGCGAGGACGTCACGAGGATGCCGCCCTCCAAGCGCGTCCGGCGCGGCCTCGGCTACGTCCCGCAGGGCCAGCAGTCGTTCCCCCAGATGACGACGCTCGAGAACCTGCAGCTGGTGGCGAGGCGGCAGTCCGACATCGAGGAGGTGTTCGCCCTCTTCCCCGCGCTCCGGGACCTGCTGAGCCGTCGCGCGGGACTGCTGTCCGGCGGGCAGCGCCAGCAGCTCGCGATCGCCAGAACGCTCCTCACGAAGCCCCGGCTCCTCGTCCTCGACGAGCCCACCGAGGGCATCCAGCCGAATGTCGTCGCGGACATCGAGCGGGTCATCATCGACCTGACGCGACGCGGCGACCTGTCCGTGCTGCTCGTCGAGCAGCACGTCGGCTTCGCGCTGCGCTCCACGAACGCGTTCTACGTCCTGCAGTCGGGGCGGATCGCGCTCACCGGCGAGGGGGGCGAGGGCGCGGTCGAGACGGTGCGCGCGGCGATGGCGATCTGAATCGCCGCAGGCCCGTATCGCGGCGGCAACGCGCCCGAAACACGCCGGCGGCAGAATCCTGACATCGTCGACGCATCGGGGGTGAGGCACGTGGCCCGAGGCCGGGACGCACGCGCCGCCGCCGAGGACAGCCTCGAGGACTACGCCTTCCGCTACGTGCCGCGCTCCTTCCGCCGCTGGAGCGCGCTGTCGGTCGGCGGGACGGCCCTCGGCTCGATCGCCTTCCTCGCGGACTTCTCGATCGGGGCGAGCGTCGGCCTCCAGCACGGCACGACGAACGCGATGCTCGGGATCCTGCTGGCCTCCGTCATCATCTTCGCCGTCGGCCTGCCCGTCGCGTTCTACGCCGCGAGATACAACCTCGACCTGGATCTCATCGCCCGCGGATCCGGGTTCGGCTACTACGGCTCCATCATCACGACGGTGATCTTCGCGGGCTTCACGTGCATCTTCTTCGCGCTCGAGGGCGCGATCATGGCGCAGGGGCTCGAGGTCGCCGTCGGCCTGCCGCTGCCGATCGGGTACATCGTCTCGACCGTCGTCGTCATCCCGATCGTCGTCTACGGGATGCGGGCGCTGGAGCGGCTGCAGTTCTGGACGACGCCGCTGTGGCTCGCGCTCGCGCTCGCCCCGCTCATCTGGGTCGTGCTGACGCAGCCCGACGCCGTCCCGGCGTTCCTCGCCTTCACCGGCGCATCCGACGGGACCGTCAGCGGCAGCGCGATCGTCGCGAGCGCCGCCGTCTGCTTCGCGCTGACGCCGCAGCTCGCGGAGCAGATCGACTACATCCGGGTCATGCCGCCCAGGACGGCCGCGAACCGGCGGTCCTGGTGGGCGGCGTTCGTCTTCAGCGGCCCGGGCTGGGTGATCTTCAGCGGCACGAAGCAGGTCATCGGGCTCTTCCTCGCCGTCTACCTCGTGACGAAGGTCGACCCGCACATCGGCGACCGGGCCGTCGAGCCGGTCAAGCAGTTCCTCGGGATGTACCAGTCGCTGCTGCCCGACTGGATCGCCCTCGCCCTCGCGCTCATCCTCATCGTCGTCGCGCAGGTGAAGATCAACGTGACGAACGCCTACTCCGGCTCCCTCGCCTGGTCGAACGTGTACACCCGGATCCGGAAGCGCTATCCGGGCCGCACGGTGTTCGTCGTCTTCAACCTCGTGATCGCGCTCGCGCTCATGCTGCTCGATGTGTTCAGCCTCATCTCCTTCGTGCTGAGCCTGTACGCGAACGTCGTCATGGCCTGGCTCGTCACCATCTCCGCCGACATCGTGGTGAACAAGCACCTGCTGCGGCTGTCCCCGAGGTTCCCGGAGTTCCGGCGCGGCATGCTGCACGACTGGAACCCCGTCGGGCTCGTGTCGGTCGGGCTCGCCTCCCTGCTCTCGCTCGCCTGCTTCGCAGGCCTGTTCGGGCGGGATGCGCAGCCGTTCTCCGTCCTCATCGCCATCGGCACCGCGCTCGTCGTCACGCCGCTGGCGGCCGTCGTGACGCGAGGGCGGTTCTACCTGCGGCGGACCTCCGACGGCATCGCGACGCCGATCCTCGACGAGGACGGGAACCCGTCCGGGGAGCGGCTGCGCTGCCATGTCACGGGCTACACTTTCGAACGACCCGATATGCTGGCCTCGGCCGAACCTGGACCGCACGGCGAGGTGCAGTTCGTTTCGTCCCTGGCTCTGACGCTCGACGACTCCGACCGCTACGTACTGCCGCCGGAGCCCGACCGGCGCGGACGGGGGTGAGGAAGGAGTCGTGATGGACGAGACCGTCGACACGCCGTCCGCGATCCTCGCGAGCGCGGCGGCCCTGCTGCAGCAGCGCACGTTCGAGGACGTGACCTACCTCGACCTCTCCGAGGCGAGCGGGGTGTCCGAGCGCACGATCTACCGCCGCTTCCCGACCAGGTCGCACCTGCTCGAGTCGCTCGCCCGGTGGATCGAGGCGGAGCACTTCCCGGTGCCGGAGTTCCGCACGCCGGCCGAGTTCCGCGAGGCGATGCGGGCCCGGTTCCACGCGTTCGAGGCGACCCCCGCGTACGCGTTCGTCGCCGCCCGAGGCGCCTCGCTCTCGCCGACCGCGGAGGCCGCCGAGACGCCCCTCACCGCGGCGATCGCCTCGATGGTCACCGCGGCCGCCCCCTCGCTCAACCGCCGCGACGCGCTGCGGATCACCGCGGCCGTCCGCTGCTTCGCCTCGCCGCTGTTCTGGGCGCGGATGCGCACGGGCTTCGACATGAGCGCCGACGAGATCTTCGAAGCCTTCGACGCGGCGCTGCGCAGCGTGCTGCCCGCGGCGTCGACGGCCGCCCGGGCGGCCTAATGTCCGACCCCGGATCCGCGGGCGAGCTCTCGACCACGCAGACGGCGATCCTCTCGGCCTACTCGGAGCTGATCGAGGAGGTCGGCACCGACGACGTGTCGTTCCGCCTCATCGCGGCGCGCGCGGGCGTCGGCGAGCGCACCGTCTTCCGCTACTACCCGGCGCGCGTCGACCTCCTGCTCGCCACGTCGGCGTGGATCGAGCGGACGGTCTTCTCCCGGCCCGAGTCCGAGTCGATCTTCGACGTGCCGCTCGCGATCCGCGAGGCGATGGAGGCGTACGACCGGCGGCCGGAGCTCGCCTACGTCGTGGCGGAGGCGGCGATGCGCGGCGTGAACGGCGCCGAGCCGGCGCCGCACCGGGACCGCTTCGAGCCGATGCTGCGCCGGGAGGTGCCGTCGCTCGACGCGCAGGAGCGGCGCCGGATCGTCGCCTCGCTCTGCCACCTCGACTCGGCGGCGACCTGGGTGACGATGCGGCGGGAGCTGGGCATGAGCGGGCGCGACATCGCGGACGCCGCCACCTGGGCCGCCGAGGCGGTCCTGGACCCGATCCGCGACCGCGTCGGCTAGCGCGATCCGCGCGATACTGGTGCCGATGCACTCGACCATCGCCGTCGTCGGCCCCGGCGCGATCGGCACGACCGTCGCCGCGGCGCTGCACGAGGCCGGCCGGACCCCCCGGATCTGCGGCCGCACGCCGCGCGAGCGCCTCGAGCTGGACGCGCCGGGAGGCCGCGTCGTCGTCCCAGGACCGGTGCTGACGGATCCTGCACGGGCGGGCGGCACCGCCGGGATCGTGTTCCTCGCGGTGAAGTCGACGCAGATCGCAGGCGCCGCCCCCTGGCTGAACGCCCTCTGCGGCCCGGGCACCGTCGTCTGCGTGCTGCAGAACGGCGTCGAGCAGGAGACGATGGTCGCGCCGCACCTTCCGGAGGGCGCCGGGGCCGTCCCGTCGGTCGTGTGGTTCCCCGCGCAGGCGCAGCCGGACGGCTCCGTCCGGCTGCTCGGCGAGGCGCGTCTGACGCTCCCGGACACGGACGCCTCGCGTGCGGTGCTCGAGGCGCTCCGCGGCACCCGGTGCTCGGTCGAGCTCGCGGAGGACTTCGCCTCGGCGGCGTGGCGCAAGCTGCTGCAGAACGCGGTGGCGGGGCTGATGGCCGTCACGGGACGCCGTGCGGGCGTGTTCGCCAGGGCCGACGTCGCCGAGCTCGCGCTCGCCTATCTGCGCGAGTGCCTGCTGGTGGCGCGGGCGGAGGGCGCGGTGCTCGGCGACGACGTGCCGCGCGAGGTGCTCGCCGCCTTCCAGGCGCAGCCGGCCGACATGGGCACGTCGATCCTGGCCGACCGGGAGGCCGGTCGCCCGCTCGAGTGGGACATCCGCAACGGCGTCGTCCTGCGCCGGGGGCGGGCCCGCGGCATCCCGACGCCGATCAGCGAGCTCCTCGTCCCGCTCCTCGCCGCCGCGAGCGACGGGCCGGGCTGAGCGCGGGTCGCGCTCCGGCCGGAAGGTCTAGGCGGACGCGTCGAGCGCCCGCGCGATGAAGTCGGCGACCGCGGCGGGCTGCGCGATGAACGCGACGTGGCTGCCGACGATCTCCTCCGTCACGGCGCCCATCCGCGCCGCCCAGAAGCGCTGCGCCTCCGGGTTGATCGCGTGGTCCTCCGCCGAGACGAGGAACCAGGACGGCGTGCCGGACCAGCCGGCGAACGACAGCGGCTCCGCCGTCGCCGCGGCCGCGAGGGGGCGCTGCGACACGGCCATCACCGCGGCCTCGTCGGCGGGCAGGTCCGCGCAGAACACCTCGTGGAACTGCGTGCCGTCGACGAAGAGCTCCGGGCCGCCGACCGCGCCGACCGCGTCGTAGGGGCTCGGCCGGATGGCGCCGGCCAGCTGCGGCGGGGCGAACGCCTCCTGGATGCCCCCGACGGTCTCCCCGGCGTCCGGGCCGAACGCGGCGATGTAGACGAGGCCGACGAGTCGCTCGAGGCCTTCGGCCGCCTGGGTGATGACGGCGCCGCCGTAGGAGTGGCCGACGAGGACGACCGGCCCGTCGACCGCCGCCGCCGCGGCGCGGACCGTGGCGGCGTCGTTGCGGATGCCGCGGAGCGGGTTCGGCGGCGCGACGGCGCGGTGGCCGCGACGGTCGAGCTCGCGGATGACGCCGCCCCAGCCCGAGGCGTCGGCGAAGGCGCCGTGCACGAG
>JAGIAU010000148.1 GCA_017744755.1 Microbacteriaceae bacterium | reverse complement strand
CCGCAGCCGTGGCCACGCCCCTGCTCGGCCGCATCGGCGACCTGCGCGGTCGGCGCGCCACCTTCCTCGCCGTGCTCCTCGTCGTCGCCCTCGGCCGCCTGCAGGGCGCGCGCATCGGCTATGTCGAGGCGCTCCGCGTCGTCGGGACGGCCCATCTGCTCACACCGTACCCCTTCGCCGTCGCGGCGCTCCTCTGCATCATCCCGGGGATGTACGGCGGGACGCTCGCCGCGATCGTGTTCGCGATCGGCGGCGTCGCCGCGACGACCGTCTCGGAGACGGCGATCGCGCTGCGCGTCCGCGAGCTGAGCGGCGCCCCCGCCGCCGGCGCCTCGGGCGTCATCCAGGCCGCCGCATTCGGCGGCGCGACGCTCGTCGTGGTCGGCGTGCTGACGTACTGGTTCGGCTCCCTGCTCGTCACGGCCGGCTTCCAGGCGATCTTCGGCGGGCTCGTGAACACGCTCAGCACGCTCGGCGGTCTGGGCGGGATGGGCGGCCTCGGCGGCACGCTCGGCTAGCCGCGTCGCAGGCCCGCTCCCTCGGCAGGACCCGAGGCCGTCGTCGGTGGAGGAAGGGCCGTGCGTACGATAAATTCTCCTTCTCTGGGGGAGGTTTCTTGAGCAACGTCATTCCGGGTGCGGGCGGCGGGGGCCTGCCGGACCCGAACTGGTATGAGGATCCGCAGGATCCGAGCAAGGTGCGCTGGTGGGACGGCGCGGGCTGGACGGCCTCGGTCCGCGACGCCGTCATGGTCGCGGATGAGGGCGCGCTTCTGAACGAGCAGCTGCGCTCGATGAGCCAGCCGCTCTACGGCGAGGTCCCGCTCGACGGCGGGATCGAGTTCGACGCCGCGACGGCGAGCTCGCTGGCCTCGCTCGCGGCCGATCTCGGCTTCTCCCGTCCGCCCGTGCTGCACGCCGCCTCATCGACGTCGCTCGGCGCGCTCTACGCGGACGTCAAGACGCCCGCGCCGAGCACCGAGCCCGCCTCGAAGCTCGGCGGGCTGCTCGGCCGGCGCAAGGCCGCGACCGCGAAGCCCGCGGAGCCGACGCTGCTGCCGACCGTGCAGAGCCTGCCCGATGCGGCGCCGGCCGTGCCGGCGAAGCCGGCCGCCGCCAGGACGGCCCCCGTCAAGAGCTCGCCGGCCAAGGCGGCTCCGGCCGAGGAGGCTCCGGCAGGCCCGCGTCGCGGCGCCTCCACGGGAATCGCCGGCGGCCTCGGCGCTCCGGCAGCCGGCATCACGCCGCAGCCGGGACCATCCGCGCCGGCCGTCGTCTCGCCGCCATCGCCCGCCGTCGCCGGAGCGCCTGGGCCCGTCGCCGTTCCGGTGCCACCTGAACCGGCCTACGAGCCCGGGCCGCAGCCGGCCTCGCCGCCGGAGCCCGTCGACACGCCCGAACCGGAGCCCGTCGCGACGGCCGCTCCGACTCCGACCGCACCGGCCTACGCGCCCGCGCCCGCGAGCCGTCCCGGGGGTCACCGCCCCGGAGGTCACCGCCCGGGCGGTCTGCGGCCCGGCGCCGTCGCGATGGCGCTGACCGCCCCGCCGACCTCGTCGGCCCCGGCGACGACCGCCTCCCCGGCGTTCTCCGCCCCGCCGCCGTCGGGCGCGCCTCGCCCGACGATCGTCTGGGTCCGCCCTCCGCGCGAGAAGGTGAACGGGCCGGCCGTCGCGTCGACGGTGTTCGGGTTCCTCTCGATCCTGTGCAACCCGCTGTTCGTCCTCAGCATCGTCGCCTGGATCACCGGCCGTATCGGCCTCGGCCGCTCGCGGCAGAAGCGCGTCGCCTCCTGGGGCATCGGCCTCGGCGTCATCGGCGCCCTGCTGTGGGGTGCGATCACGCTGTTCGCCGTGCTGCACCCGGTGTCGTTCAAGATCAAGTGGTGGGACATGCCCGCCGCGGCCATGGCGGTCAGGCTCGACGCGCCCGGTGCGAGCGATGTCGGCGACTTCGACCTGTACCGCCTCGCCTTCGAGGCCTGCGAGCGGGGCGACCGCGCCGCGGGGCTCGCCCGCCAGGCGGAGGAGGTGCGGCGCACGGGGGGCGATCCGGCGACGCTCGTGCCGGCGACCGAGTCCTTCGTGATGGATGGCGTCGGATTCGTGGAGCGCTGGGGCGCCGTGCTCATCGGCCGCGACGCCGCCGAGGCGCTGCTCGAGGACGACCGCGTCGACGACCCGTACGCGGTCGTGAGCCAGTCCGCCGATCGCGTGTTCGCCGCCGTCTACGACGCGATCTGCCCCGGCGTGCCTGCGGAGCTCGCGGAGGCCGGCGCGACCGCCTCGTCCTAGCGGCGCGCGGCGTCGGCCTTCCGTGCCGGAAGGCCGGGCGGGACTACGGCTGCAGGCGCTTGAGCAGGTGGAACGGGATCGCGAAGGAGATCGACACGCCGATGATGCCGGCGATGAAGAAGACCAGCTCCCAGCCGACCATGGCGAACGCGAGCGAGAAGAGGTACAGGCTCACGAGGAAGATGACGAGCGAGACCACGAACGCGAAGACCTTCACGCGACCACTCTAGCGAAGGGGGTCCGCGAGGGTCGAATGCGTCGCGCGACCCCCGAGGAAGGTGGCGGCGACCGGCATCTCGCGCAGCCGCCCCGGGTCGCCGAGCGGGTCCGCGTCGAGGAGGACGAGATCGGCGCGTTCGCCCGCCGCGACCGCGGAACGCACGGAGCAGGCGAGGGCCTCAACGGCCGAGACCGCCTGCTCCGGGTGCCACGGCTCCCGGCCGTCGCGCCGGCGCTCGACGGCCGCGGCGACCGCGTGCCAGGGGTCGAGCGGTGCGACCGGCGCGTCGGAGCCCAGGACGACGCGGACGCCCGCGTCGAGGAGCGCCCGGAACAGGTAGGCGCGGCCGGTGCGGCCCGGCCAGTAGCGGTCGGCGATGTCGCGGTCGTCCATCGCATGCTCGGGCTGGATGCTCGCGGCGATGCCGCCGGCGGCGAAGCGCGGCACGTCCTCGAGCCGCAGCAGCTGGGCGTGCTCGATCCGTCCGCCGGTGCGCAGCTCGGTCATGACGTCGAGGGCGAGCCGGTTCGCCTCGTCGCCGATCGCGTGCACGGCGGGCTCGAGGCCGATCGCGCCGGCGCGGCGCAGCAGCTCGCGGAGATCCTCGGGCGGGACGGCGAGCAGCCCGTGGCCATGCGTGCCCGGATACGGATCGACGCAGTAGGCGGTGCGGGTGCCGAGCGAGCCGTCCGTGATGACCTTGAACCGTCCGACGGAGAGCAGCGGCCCGATCTCGAGGCCGGTGCGCAGGCCCTCCGCGGCGGCCCGGTCGAGGCCGTCCGCGTAGACGCCGCCCTCGACGCGGAGGGCGTCGAAGCCGGCGGCCATGCGGCGGCGCCAGCCGTCGAGGCTGAAGCCCATCTCGAGGTCGTGGATGCCGACGACGCCCCGCGCGGCGGCAGCCCGGCCGGCCTGCAGCGCCCAGGCGTCGCGCTCCGCCGGGTCGCCGTCGTCGAGCGCGCGGAGGATCGCGAAGCCGGCGTCCTCGCGCAGCAGCCCCGTCGGGTGGCCGGCGACGCCGAACCGCGCGAGCGCGGGCGTGTTCAGCCACACGCAGTGCAGGTCGGCGGAGACGAGCACGACCGGGCGCCCCGGGAACGCTCGGTCGAGGAGCGCCCTGTCCGGCGTGTCCGGCCAGAGCGCATCGCGGAAGGCCCTGCCGACGACGAGGTCGGCGCCCTGCTCGGCCCGGGCGGCGACGATCGCCGCCGCCTCCGCGGCGGATGCGGCCGCCGAGAGGTCGATGCGTCGGCGCGAGGACGCCCAGTGGTCGAAGTGCACGTGCTCGTCCCATAGGCCCGGGATGAGCCAGCGCCCCTCCGCGTCGACCTCTGCCGCACCCTCGCCCACGGCCTCGTCCGCGAGTGTGCGGTTCCTGCCCCGGCCCGCGGGGGAAGAGGGCGCGAAGTGCACACTCGACGAGGACGAGGACGAGGACGAGGACGAGGGCGAGGACGGGGACACGGCGGCGATGACGCCTTCGCGGACCTCGACGTCGACCAGGCCGTCGCCGATGCGGGCGTTCCGGATCGTCAGATCCGTCACGCCGGGATCTCCGCGCGGATCGCCGCCGCGAGCAGGGGGTACCTCGCCTCGAGGTCCTCGGCGATGCGGGCCATGACCTCGGGCGGCTTGTTCTGGCTGAGCTTCGCGCGCGCCTCGAAGCGCGTCACGCGCAGCCGGAAGCCGCGCGTGCCCTTCGCCAGGCGCCGCGCCCCCTCCTCGTCCTGTGAGAGCGAGCGCCCGCCGTCCCGCCCCGCCTCGAAGTGCTCGGTGAGCGCCGACAGCATCGCGTAGTTCTCCTCGTCGGAGAGCACCTCGGGCACGCCGTACAGATGCGCCGTGAGGTGGTCCCAGGTGGGGACGTTCTCGCCGTTCCCGTACACGCTCGGGCTGATGTACGCGTGCGGTCCCTGGATGACGACGAGCACCTCGTGCTCGCCGAGCTCGTGCAGCTCGTCGTCGGGGCGGCCGACGTGGCTCACGAGCACGATCTCGCCGCCGGACGCCGCCGGGTCGAGGATGACCGGGTAGTGCGAGCCGACGAGTCCGGCCGCGGCCGGCGAGACGATCGTCGCCCAAGGATTGCCGCGGACGAGGTCCTTGACCCACTCGGGATCTTCGACGATGTACCGGGGGCTGTGGCGCATGGAGAACATTCTCCCCGGCGTCAGGCCTGGCAGACGGGGCACCAGTAGAGCTTGCGGCCCGCGGCGAGCTCCATCGCGATCGGGGTGCCGCAGGTCCGGCACGGCTCCCCGGCGCGGTGATAGACCCAGTGCCGGTCGGCGCGATGCGCGAGCGCGCGGGCGAGCTCCTCGCCCTCCTGGCCGTCGATCGTGAGCATCTGGCCGGTCTCGACGCCGATCCGCAGCAGCCGCACCCAGTCCCGCCAGATCGCGCGGAGGGTCTCCTCCGGCACGGCTCTGCCCGCGGTGAACGGGGACTGCCGGGCGCGGTAGAGGAGCTCGGCGCGGTAGACGTTCCCGATGCCGGAGACGACGGCCTGATCCATGAGCAGCAGGCCGATCGGCGTGGAGCGGGAGCGCACGGCGCGGACGAAGCGGTCCTCCGAACCCGGCGACGCGTCGACCATCGGGTCGGGGCCGAGGCTCGCGATGACGCGCTCGACCGCCGCCGCGTCGACGACCTCGCAGGCGGTCGGGCCGCGGAGATCCGCGAGCGCGTTCGCCACCAGGAGGCGGGCGCGGACCTGGCCGACCGGGGCGGGGGGCCAGTCGGCGGCGAGCGGCCTCGACACGCCGCCTTCGGCGGCACTCGACCCGCGTGGCGCGTCGTCCGGCAGCGCCTTCGTGTCCTCCGCCATCCGGATCCGGGCGCGGCGCGGGGCGCCGATCGACCACACCGAGTCCTCGTGCGCGCCGACGACGGTGTCCCGCCGCTTCGCGTGCGCAGACACGCCGCGCTCCCCCGTGACGGCGGCACCGACGACGGTGCCGCGCTGGTTCGTCTGGCCGATGCGGCCCCCGGCCGAGGCGAGCGAGTCGTCGACGGTGATGTCGCCCGCGAAGTCCCATGCGCCGTACATGCCG
>JAGIAU010000147.1 GCA_017744755.1 Microbacteriaceae bacterium | reverse complement strand
CTACGCCAAGTGGACGGGAGATCCCGATGACCCGGCACGCCCGAAGCCGGGCATCGACGGCGGACTCATGGACTCGAACCTCGCGACGTCCTTCGCGAACTCCGAGGTCTTCGGCGCTCCCCTGCACGCATCGATCCAGACGGACGGTCACAACCCCGTCGTGTGGATCCTCGCCGTCACGATGATCGTGCTCATGACGGCCTCGCAGTTCGTCACGCAGCTGCAGATCATGTCGAAGAACCAGACGCCGGAGATGAAGGCGTCCCCGATGTACCGCCAGCAGCGGATCCTCCTCTACATCCTCCCGCTCGTCTTCGTGTTCTCCAGCTGGGCGTTCCCGATCGGCGTCATGTTCTACTGGGTCGCCTCGAACGCCTGGACAGTGGGTCAGCAGTACCTCGTCATCCGGAACATGCCGACGCCGGGCTCCGAGGCGGCGCTCGCCCGCGAGGCGCGCCTGCTGAAGAAGCAGCAGCGCCGCGGCATCGAGGTCGTCGAGGTCGACAGCGAGGACCAGCCGACGGTGGTCAAGGCGCAGAACACGCAGCGCCAGCAGCCGGTGAGCAGCAAGCGCAAGAAGAAGGGCGGACGCCGATGAGCGAGCAGGAGACCGTCGAGGTCCCGGAGACGATCGACGCGACCGGAGCGGTCGAGAACGAGGGCGCCGACGAGCTCGACGACGACGCGGACGAGGCCGACGTCGCGGCGGATTACATCGAGGAGCTCCTCGACATCGCGGACCTGGACGGCGACATCGACATCGACGATCGCGGCAATCGCGTCGTCATCACGGTCTCGGCGCCCGAGGGCTCCGCGGGGCTCCGCATCCTGTCGAAGCCGGACACGGTGACGGCGCTGCAGGAGCTCGCCCGGCTCGCCGTGCAGGCGAGGACCGGTGAGTTCTCCCGGCTCATCCTCGACATCGGCGGCTCGCGCGATGCCCGCGCCGGCGAGCTCGCGGCGCTGGTCGACGCGGCGGTGCGCCGGCTCGAAGAAGGCGCCTCCTCCGCGGCACTCCCCCCGATGTCCTCGTACGAGCGGAAGCTCGTGCACGATCTCGTCGCCGAGCGCGGCTACACCTCGGAGTCCGAGGGCGAGGGCGCCGATCGCCATACGGTGGTCCGGCGCGGCTGATCCGTCGAGCCCCGGCGGTCTCTGACGACTTCGATCGTCACGAAGCCGCCGGGGCCGCATCCTTTCCGAGGAGAATGTTTCACGTGGAACACACGCCTGCGCCGACCGGTGCGCCGGACCCGCGCCGCCTCGATCGGGAGGCGTCGCCGTCGCCCGACCCGGTCTCGGGCCCGGGGCGCGCCGACGGCCTCGAGGCGGAACCCGCGGCCGCTGTGATCGTGTTCGGCGACGCGCTGGATCGCGTGCGCGATTTCGCGAACCAGCTGGCCCTGCGCGGCGAGGAGCTCGGCCTGATCGGCCCGCTGGAGCTCCCCCGGCTCTGGACCCGCCACATCGTCAACTCCGGACTCGTCGCGCCGCTCGTCGCGCCGGGCGCGCTCGTCGGCGACGTCGGCAGCGGCGCCGGGCTCCCCGGACTCGTCCTGGCGATCGCCCGTCCCGATGCGCGGTTCGTGCTCATCGAGCCCATGGAGCGGAGGACGGACTGGCTCCGCTCGGAGGCGGACCGGCTCGGCCTCGAGAACGTCGAGGTCGTCCGGGCCCGCGCGGAGGACGCGCCATATGCCGAGCGGCTCGACCAGGTGACGGCTCGCGCCGTGTCCGCGCTGCGGACGCTCATCCCTTCGGTGGTCCCGCTCGTGCGCCGGGGCGGGGAGCTCATCCTCATGAAGGGCGTCCGCGTCGAGGAGGAGCGTCAGGCCGCAGCGAAGCAGATCGCGAAGGCCCGCCTCACGAACATCGAGATCCTGACGCTCGGCGATGGGGTCACGCCCGAGGTCACCCGAGTCTTCCGAGCGATCGTCGGCTGACCTCAGACCTCGATGTTTCACGTGAAACATCGAGACCTCGGTCGCCGGAGGAGGGGAGCCCGTGCGGGCTCGCGGCGACCACCGGGACGATCCCGAGTCGCGGCGGTTCCGCTCCCCCGTCTCCGTGCGCGGATCGGGCGCGATCGAGTAGCTTGCCGGCATGGTCCTGGAGCATGCGCTGCTTCCCGTCGTCCCCGGGCGGGAGGCGGACTTCGAGGCCGCCCTCGCCGAGGCGCTGCCGATCCTCCGATCGATGCCGGGATGCCGACGCGCGACGGTCTCGCGCTGCGTGGAGGAGCCGAGCCGGTATCTGCTGCTCGTCGAGTGGCAGCGGATCGAGGACCACGACCCGGGCTTCCGCGGCTCGATGGCCTACCAGCGCTGGCGGGAGCTGCTGCACCCGTTCTACGACCCGTTTCCGGTGGTGCAGCACTTCGAGGACGTCGGGTCCTGAAGCGCGATGTTCCACGTGAAACACCGCCCGGTCGAGGAGCACGCCCTGCCGTCGTGAGGCGAGTGGTCCCGGACCCGACCGGACCGACCGGGCCAGGCCGAAACCGAGACGTCCTTCGGCCTGCTCGTCGTCGATGCCGGGCCGTCAGGCCGCCGGGGCTAGGACGTCGCGACCTCGTGCATCCACGGCGTGAACGACACGCCGACGAGCAGCCCCTCCGGCGATTGCAGTCGCGCGGTCCACTGTCCCCATGGCTCCTCGCCCGCCTGCTTCAGCAGACGATGGCCGCCATCGACGAGCTCCGCCGCGGCCGCGACGACCGCATCGGAGCTCTCCACGTCGAACTCGATCCACGCCTGGGGCACCGGCAGCTCCGCCGGCCACGACGGCGAGCCGAAGGTCGACTCGGCGGCCTGGTCGAGCGGCCAGATGGCGAAGGCCTTGACGCCCTCGAGGTGATCGTTCGTCCGGTAGCCGGGGGTCGGCTCCTCGAACTCGATCCCGAGCGCGCCGCTCCAGAAGCCGATGGAACGGGCGTCGGTCGTGCCGATCGGGCCGAAGCCCGCTACGAATCTGATGTCCATGCGTCGGAGCGTACGCGGGGGCACCGACATCCAGTCCGGAGCGGACGCGGTCCGAGACGCCGCCGGCTGGGATCCACCCCGTCTGCGGACTGTTCCGTCCTTCACGGACCCGCACACGCGGTCGCTCTCCCCGGTTCGGCTCCACCCCGAGGCCGGCGCGGGGGCGACCGGGTAGCCTGGACAGGTCCCGGCGGATGCCGTGGATGTTTCACGTGGAACAAGGACTCATGACCGACACCCCGATCGCGGCGCAGCTCGCCGACCTGACGCAGCGCCGTGCGCGCCTGGAGACGAATGTCGTCCCACTGCCGGACCGCACGAGGGTGTTCGTCGTCGCGAACCAGAAGGGCGGCGTCGGCAAGACGACCACCACCGTGAACCTCGCCGCGAGCCTCGCCGCGGCGGGCGCGAAGGTCCTCGTCATCGACCTCGACCCGCAGGGGAACGCCTCGACCGCGCTCGGCGCCGCGCACCGCGTGGGCGATCCAGGCGTGTACGAGGTGCTCATCGACGGCACCCCGATCGCGCAGGTCATGCAGCAGAGTCCGGAGCGCGAGGGGCTCTACTGCCTCTCCTCGAACATCGACCTCGCCGGCGCCGAGTCCGAGCTCTACCTCGCCGTCGCCCGTGAGACGCGGCTGCGGACGGCGATCGAGGCGTTCCTCGCGGTGGCGGGGCGCGAGTTCCACTACGTCTTCATCGACTGCCCGCCCTCGCTCGGCCTGCTCACCGTCAACGCGCTGACAGCCGGCCACGAGGTGCTCATACCCGTGCAGTGCGAGTACTACGCGCTCGAGGGCCTCAGCCAGCTCCTCAAGACGATCGGCGACGTCGGCAAGTACCTCAACCCCGGCCTGCGCCTCTCGACGATCCTGCTTACCATGTACGACTCGCGCACGAACCTGGCGCATCAGGTCGCGAGCGATGTGCGGGAGCACTTCCCCCGGGAGACGCTCGATGCCGTCATCCCGCGCTCGGTCCGCGTCTCGGAGGCGCCGAGCTTCGGGCAGACCGTCATCGCGTACGACCCGGGGTCGCCCGGCGCCGTCGCGTACCAGGAGGCCGCCCATGAGGTCGCCCGGCGCGGCGCCGCGGTGCCGGCGAGCGAGCCGGCGTCCGGCGAGTAGCAGGCGCCGAGCGGCATCGATCGAGCAGGACCAACCGAGCAGACAGGAAGCGGATCCATGGCGGAACGCAAGCGCGGCCTCGGCCGCGGCATCGGCGCCCTCATCCCGACGAGCGCCGGCGACGACCGGCCGGTCGACGTGTTCTTCCCGGACCGCGCGGCGGAGCCCGGGCTCACGCCGGCCGGCGTCGACGACGGCGGGCTGCTCGCGGTGCCGGGGGCGCGGCTCGCGGCCATCTCCCCCGACGACATCGTGCCGAACGCGGTCAACCCGCGGAAGCACTTCGACGACGAGGCCCTCGCCGAGCTGATCGAGTCCGTGCGCGAGTTCGGCGTGCTGCAGCCGATCGTCGTGCGTCCCCGCGCGGGGGCCGCGGCGGGCGAGCCGGCGTACGAGCTCGTCATGGGCGAGCGCCGCTACCGGGCGAGCAGGGCCGTCGGACTCGAGACGATCCCGGCGATCGTCCGCGAGACCGCCGACGAGGACATGCTCCGCGACGCGCTGCTCGAGAACCTGCACCGCGCCGACCTGAACCCGATCGAGGAGGCGGAGGCTTACCAGCAGCTCCTCGAGGACTTTGGCGTCACGCAGGAGCAGCTCGCCGGCCGCATCGGCCGCTCGCGTCCGCAGATCGCGAACACGATCCGCCTGCTCCGCCTGCCGGAGCCGGTTCGTCGCCGCGTGGCCGCGGGCGTGCTGTCCGCGGGTCACGCCCGCGCGATCCTCGCCGCCGGCGACGAGGCGGCGATGCTGAAGCTCGCCGACAAGGTCGTCAACGAGGAGCTCAACGTCCGCGCGACCGAGGCCGCCGCCGCGATCGCGAGCGACGCGAGCGCGACCCCGGCGAAGTCGAAGAAGCCGAAGGCCGGCAGCCGGCAGGCGATCCTCGACGACCTCGCGGCCCGGATCGGCGACCGGCTGAACACGCGCGTCAGGATCAGCCTCGGCACCTCGAAGGGCCAGATCCTCATCGACTTCGCGACGGTCGCCGACCTCAACCGCATCGCGGACGAGCTCGGCGTCGAGCGCGGCTGAGCGCGGCGCAGGATGCGCGGCCAGCGACCAATACCATCCTGATCCTGCTCTGATCAGCGCTTTTTATCACTAGCGCGCTCCTCGATCGCCTGCGCGCGGAAGCGGACGAGGTCGTCGAACAGCTCCCACGGGAGCGGCGCGGCGGCCGTGAAATGGATCGAGCCCTTCGTGTGCTCGTGCCCCGGGTGCTTCGCCATCACGGCGGTCACCGGATCGTTGCCGTAGGGGTAGACGGAGAATCCCGCCTTCGTCGGCATGAGGGAGACGAGGCCGAATCCGCGATGCTTGAGTGCGGGCATGCCGTAGGACAGGCCGCGGACCGCATCGGGGACGAGCTCCTCGGCCCGGGCCCAGTACGGCGCGAGCACCTCGCGCTGCGACGCGGGGAGCGCGGTGAGCTGCGCGGCGACGGGGTCGAGCGGCTCGCCGCTCGCGTCGGGGGAATCGGTCACCCGACGAGTGTCGCCCGCGCGCCGCGACAGGACAAGAACGCCGGGACAGGGATCCCTG
>JAGIAU010000146.1 GCA_017744755.1 Microbacteriaceae bacterium | reverse complement strand
AGACCGGCTCGATCGCGTCGAGGCCGGGCAGCAGCGGCTGGAGCGCGGCGCGGACGGAGGCGACGAGGACGAAGGGCCCCTTCGACTCGCTGCGCTCGCCCGGGGACCCGGCATCCGGTCCGCTGAGCGAGGCCGCGGGCCGAGCCGAAGCGCGCCAGGCCCGCAGCGCGCGCAGCGCCCCGAGGCGGCGCCCGACGGTCTCCGCGGACGGGCTCAGCCGCTCATGCGGCAGCGTCTCCCAGGACGGGAAGGCGTGCACCTGAGCCTCCGGCAGATAGGCGCGGAACGCGTCGACGACGCCGTCCGCCTCGCGGCCGGTCGCGACGATCGCGAGCAGCGCGCGGGGCGCGTGCTCCGCGCGCAGCAGGGCCGCCAGGAGCGGCACGCGGGCGCCCTCCACGCAGGACAGATCGGCGTCGGAGAACGCGCTCTCGAGGACCCGTTCCAGCTTCGGGTCCGCCGCGATGGCGGCAGGGATCCCGGTCAGCGGCACCAAAGGATTCTAGTTCTCGACCTCCGACATCGGGTCCGCGGGGCCGACCGCCGATCGTCGTCGGCCCGACGGCCTAGGCTGGATCGGCCATGCCACGCCAGCCGTTCCCCACCGCCAAGCTGCTCGTCATCGCGGGGGCGATCTTCGTCTGCGTGTCGAGCGAGTTCCTCCCGACCGGCATCCTCCCGGAGCTCGCCCGCGGCGTCGGCGTGACGGAGGCGACGGCGGGCCTGCTCGTCAGTGTGTTCGCGTTCACCGTCGCGCTCTCGACGATCCCGCTCACCCGGCTCACGCACCGCTACCCGCGCAAGTGGCTCATGGTCGCGACGCTCGGCATCTTCGCGGCGACGAACGTGCTCTGCGCGCTGGCCCCCGACTTCGCCTGGCTCATCGTCGGACGCGTCGTCGGCGGGCTCGCCCACGGCGTCTTCTGGGCCGTCACGACGCCGTACGCGGCGCGGCTCGTGCGGCCCAACCAGATCGTGCGCGCGGCGAGCATCACGACGGCCGGCGGCACGCTCGCCTTCATCCTCGGCGTGCCCATGGGCGCGGCGATCGGTCACGCCGTCGGCTGGCGGCTGTCCTTCGTGGTCATGGCGAGCCTCATCGTCGTGTTCGCGCTGCTCGTCGTCGTGTTCCTGCCGCCCGTCGAGCACCGGGTCACGCTCGCGACGGGCGAGATCGCGCTGCCCGCCCGCCGCGACCCCACGCTGCGTCTCGTGCTCCTCGTCTGCTCGATCATCGTGCTCGCCGTCCTCGGGCAGAACACGCTGAGCACCTACATCGCGCCGTGGCTCCTCGAGGTCCCGCAGGTGGAGCCCGAGCAGCTCGCGAGCGTCCTCTTCCTCGGCGGGATCGGCGGCGCCGTCGCGCTCATCATCTCCGCGCTGGTCGGGGACAAGGACCCGCACCGCGTCCTGCTCGGCGGCCTCGCCGGCCTCGTCGCGGTCGGGATCCTGCTCGGGCTGTTCGGCTCGACCGGCTGGCCCGGCGTCCTCGTCTACATCCTCTGGGGCGTCGTCTTCGGCATCGTGCCGCCGCTCGCCCAGGGGCTCATGATGCGCGACGTGTCGAAGCGGCTGCGCGACATGGCGGCAGCCGCGCTCACGACGTCGTTCAACGTGGCGATCGGCGGCGGCGCGCTCATCGGCTCGTTCGTCCTCGCCGGCCTCGGTCTGGCGTGGCTGCCGTGGTTCCTCGCGGGCTTCGCGCTGCTCGCCTTCGTGCTGCTCGCCGTCGAGACGTTCCGCGTGCGGCGCGCCGAGACGCCGGACGCATAGCGGCGGCTACGGCATCACCTGCGCGAGGAACTTGTTCTTCTCCGCCTGACGCGCGTACTCGTCGGGTCGCTGCACGCAGTCGGGGCACCAGTGCCCGCCCTGCAGCACGAGCCGCGGACTCATCCGGAACCAGTGGCCCTCCGCGCACACCCAGCGCAGGGGCCGCCCGATGGCACCGCGCTCGAGGTCGCTGCCGGAGCTCGCGAGCCGCCCGCCGCGGAAGCCGGCGGCCCCCGCGTAGTCGAGCGGCGTCCACGACATCGGCGGATGCGACTCGTCGAAGCCGTGGTCGATCACGGTGGGCCGGCGGGACGGCTCGACCGGGACGTAGGTCGACCAGTCGCCGATCGCCGCCCAGGTCTCCCACGAGCCGAAGAAGGCGCGGATCTCCGGCTCCTCGCCCCGCTTGATGGCGCCGATCGTGCCGCGATGCTGGCCGGCGATGCCGCGGAAGATCTGCTTCGCGAGCGGCGCGGCGGCCTTGGACAGGCCCTTGAGCGACGCCGGCAGCACCGTGCTCGCGCGCGCGAACGCGGCCTCGACCGTGTCCTTGCGATACGGCACGAGCTCGTTCAGCCGGTCGCTGTCCGTGAACCAGGAGCCGTGGAAGTTCTTCAGCGCGAACCAGTTCCGGTCGAACAGCTTCCGAGGGTCCTCGATGCCGAGTGCGCGCGCGGTCGCGTTGAGGAACTGCCAGTTGGTGAGCCGCCACGGCTCGCCGCCGCCGACATGCCAGATGTTGCCCCAGACCTCCTCGGGCACGCCCTCGGAGCTGAGCGCGACCGCGAGGCGCGCCGAGTCCTCCTCCGACACCCACTCCATGACGCCGTCGAGCGGCATGTGGGTCATGATCGGGTCCATCGTCCGGAACAGGCCGGGGTGCAGGATGGCGGTCTGCCGCAGCCAGGTCCACTTCGGCAGACCCGAGTCGACGAGCTCGCGCTCCGCGTTGATCTTGCTCTGCGCGTAGCCGTCGAAGGCCGCGGCGAAGATCGGGTCGCCGACGCGTCCCCAGTGATGCGGAGGCAGCCGGCTGCCCTCCTCGGCGACGGAGCCGACCGCGATGACGGGCACGCGGGACGGATCCGGGAGCGCCTTCACCGCCGCGATGATGTTCTTGATGCCGCCGACGTTCGTCGCCGTGGTCAGCGCCGGCTGCTCGTCCGCGACGGGCGAGACGAGTCCGCCGAGGTGCAGCACGACGTCGGCGCGGGAGATGCCCCGGGCGACGGCGGCAGGATCGGTCAGGTCCCCCGGCAGGATCTCGAGGCCGAGCGGCCAGTCGGCGAAGTCGCGCGACAGCTGGTCGCTGCGCTTGCCCGGCCGGACGAGGGCGATGATCCGGAATTCGTCGCCCCGCTCACGGAACGCTCGAAGGGCGGCGCGCCCCCACGCCCCGGTGCCGCCCGTTAGGAAGATTGTCCGCACTGACATTCCACGAATATAGGGGTTCAACCGGTCGCGTTGGTGCAGTCGCCCCAGTCGTGATCCGGCGGTCAGCCGCGCTGGTTGAATCGGTTCTGCGCGGCGAGGACGCCGTCCGCGACGATCGCCTCGATCGCATCGGCCGATTCCTCCAGGAAGACGGGCAGCGTCCTGCGCTCCTCGGTTCCGAAGTCCTTCAGGACGAAGTCGGCGGCCTCCATCCGTCCCGGCGGGCGTCCGATGCCGACCCGGACCCGGATGTAGTCGGGGGTGCCGAGACGCGCGCTGACGTCGCGGACGCCGTTGTGGCCGCCGTGTCCGCCGCCGACCTTGACCCGCACGGTGTCGTAGTCGATGTCGAGCTCGTCGTGGACGACGACGACGTGCGCCGGGTCGACCTTGTAGAACTTGGCGAGCTGCGCGGCAGGCCCGCCCGAGACGTTCATGAACGATCCGGGCTTGGCGAGGACGACGCGCGCCCCGCCCGGCCGCAGCCGCCCCTCGGCGACGACGGCGCCCGCCTTGTGCGACTTGAACGTCAGGCGGGCACGGTCGGCGAGCACGTCGAGGACCATCTGGCCGACGTTGTGCCGGTTGCCCGCGTACTGCGGACCCGGATTCCCGAGCCCGATGACGAGCCAGATCTCATCCATGGGTCAACTCTCTCGCGGGAGACGCGGCGAGTGTGCAGTTTCGGCCCCTCCGCCGGAGCGGGAGGGGCCGAAACTGCACACTCGCGAGGGGCGTGGAGGCTACTCGGCCGACTCCTCGGCGGGGGTCTCCTCCGCGGCGGCCTCGGCGGCCTCCTCCTCGGCCGCGGCGTCCTCCGCCGCGAGCTCGGCGGACGCCGACTTCGCGGTCACGCCGACGACGATGAGCTCGGGGTCGGAGAGGAGCGTCGCGCCCTTCGGGAGGGCGATCGAGCCGGCGGTGATGTGCGCGCCGTCGCCGAGGCCGTCGACCGAGACGGCGATGCGCTCGGGGATGTGCGTCGCCTCGACCTCGATCGAGATCGTGTTCGCGTCCTGCAGGAAGATCGTGCCAGGGGCCGACTCGCCTTCGACGTGGACGGGGACGTCCACATGGACCTTCTCGCCCTTCTTCACGATGATGAGGTCGATGTGCTCGATGATCTGGCGTACGGGGTCGCGCTGGACGTCCTTGACGAGCGTCAGCTCCTCCTTGCCCTCGACCACGAGCTCGAGCACGGCGTTGGCCTTGCGGATGAGCAGGCCGACCTGGTGGGCCGGGAGGGTGACGTGGCGCGGGTCGCTGCCGTGGCCGTAGATGACGGCGGGGATCTTGCCGGCGGCGCGGATCTTGCGCGCGGCGCCCTTGCCGAAGGAAGCGCGGGTCTCCGCGACGATGTGGTTGCTGACGTCAGCCATGTGGGGTGTTCTCCTCGGAACTTGTCGATGACGGGGCGGTGGCCCCCTCGCCAGGTCGGACAGGAGATTCTAGCAGGGCCGTCGGGACGGCGGCCGCCCGCCGGGAGGCCGCCGAGAGCAGGCGCTCCAGCGGCCCCTGGCCGAGGAACGCGCGCCAGATCGTCGCCAGGACGAGCGACACGGCGGCGAGGCACCAGAAGAGGCCCCAGTCGTCCGGGAACCGCTGGATCACGATCACGATGATCCAGAACGCGATCACCTGCGCGACATAGATCGTCAGCGCCATCTGGCCGACCGAGGCGAGCGGCGTCAGCAGCACGCGCAGCCAGCGCACCCGCGTGGCGAGCAGGCACAGCGCGATGACGGCGACGGCGAAGCCGCCCGAGCCCACGACCTCGAACGTCGTGCCGGAGTGCGGCAGGACGCCGAAGAGCGCCGAGGACGACTGCACCACGATCGGCCCGAGGGCGTGCGGGTCGCGGTCCATCCGCCCGAGGCCGGCGTCCGACACCGTGAAGGCGAGCGGTGCGCTCAACGCCCCGAGCACGTACCCGACGACCGCGAGGCCCGCGCCGACGGCGAGCAGCACGAGCTGGACGCGCAGCGCCTCGATCACGAGCCGGCCGACACCGAGCCCGAGGAGGAGGAAGGCGAGCCAGATGACCGCCGGGTACATCCCCGTCGCGTAGTCGTACAGCGCCGACCACATCTCGACCGGCGGCCGCAGCTCCGAGGACGCCCACGTGACGACGGCGACGAGCAGGATCCGGAGCACCGGCCCGACGATGGCGACGATCCCCGCCGCGATGAACAGCCGACGCGGCGACCACCGCAGGAACGGCAGGCTCAGCACGAAGAGCACCGCGTACACCTCGAGGATGATCGCGATGCCCGTGCCGAGGAGCGCGAGCACCCCGCCGATCGCGAACACGATGACCGCCCGCACCAGGATGCGGAGCCGGGCCTGGACGAGGAGCAGGCCGTCGACCGGGCGCGTTCCGCCCGAGATGATCGCGATGGAGACGCCAGCGAGGACGGCGAAGAGGATCGAGGAGCGGCCGTCGACGATCCCGCTCCAGGAGGA
>JAGIAU010000145.1 GCA_017744755.1 Microbacteriaceae bacterium | reverse complement strand
GGCCACGGCCGCGAGCAGCACCGCCCAGCCTCCGCCCGCCGCGAAGAACGCGGGCCGCTCGACCTCCTCGACGACCTGGTCGGCGCTCGCCGACTCGATCGCGCGCTCGCGCTCGCGCAGCTCCCGCGCGTCGCGACCGCGGATGCGGAAGGGCGCGATCGCCGCCCAGCCGGCGGAGCGCGTCCTCGCGATCGAGGAACGCGCCGGCAGCACGGCGGCGTCGAACACCGCGGCGAGTCCCGCGAAGAGCTCCCCCGGGGCCATCCCCGGCCGCTTCGCGAGGAGCTGCCAGACGGCCATCGCGATCGCGACGGGCAGCAGCGACAGCCAGACGAGCGGCACGGCGGCGGCAGGGGCGTAGACGAGGCGGCGATGGTACTGGGCGCGGCGGCGGAGCAGGCCGCGCGTGCCGCTGCCGAGCGAGCGGCGACCGAACACCTCGACGGGTCCGGCCACCGCGACCTTCGCGTCGGCGACGCGCTCGACGCGGTGGCCGGCGAGCCGCGCGCGGACGCCGAAGTCGAGTCCCGCGTCGACGGACGGCAGCCCGTCGTCGAAGCCCCCGAGCCGGTGCCACACGGAGGAGCTGACGAGCATGCCGGGCGCCGCGACGCCGAGCACGTCGGGGCTGCGGTCGTGCTGCGCCTGGTCGAGCTCGGAGTTCACGAGCTGGATGGACGCGCCCGTCCCCGTGATGGCCTCGCCGAAGCCGAGGATGATCTCCGGGTCGTCCCAGCGCACGAGCTTCGGCCCCGCGACGACGACGGACGGCGACACCTCGACGGCGGCGAGCAGCGACTCGAGCGCACGCGGATGCGCCGCGTTGTCGTGCCCCAGGAACCAGTACCAGTCGGTCGAGTCGGCGCCCGCCTCGGTCAGCGCCGTCCGGCCCCGCGCGAGCGCGACGTCGACGACCTGCGCGAGCGAGCCGCGCTTGGCGCTCGCGACGAGCGCGTCGGGGAGCTGCTCGCGCAGGATGGCGAGGCTCGCATCGCTCGACGCGGCGTCGATCGCGATGATGCGATCCGGCGGACGCGTCTGGCCCCGCAGCGCGCCGATGGTCGCGGGCAGGTACTGGGCGCCGTTCCGGGCGACGAGGATCGCGGTGACGGAGGTCATACTGCTCCGACCCTAGGTCGGCGGCACAAGCGCGGCGGCATGCCACTCCGGGCGCTGGTCTCACTCCCAGTTTCCGTGCTCCGGCCGTGCCGCTGCTGCGGCCTGCAGGTCGATTCCCTGCACCGGAGCAGGACTCGGGCGCTGGGACAGGACTGCACCTGGGATTCGCACCGCCGCGGGCGCTCACGTCCTGTCCCGGGGACGCAGTCGGCCGGCGAACGCGCCGGGCGAGAGCGGAGCCGGGCTCGCGGGGCGCGTTCATCCGGGCAGATCGGAACGTTCTGCCGGCGCCGCAGAACGCGCCCGCTCCTGCCCCGGCGCGCGCGTCCTGTCACGCCGCTCGGCGGCGGACCCAGCGCGCCTCGTCGATCGTGTCGAGCGTGGCGCCGAGCCGCTCCAGGACGTGCACCTTGTCGAACCGCAGCACGGGCACGCCATCGAGCAGCAGCCGGGCGTCGTGCTCGAGATCCCGGCGCCGCGCCGACGGGTCGGAATGGAACTCCCAGCCGTCGGTCTGCACCACCACCGCCCCGTCGACGAGGAAGTCGACGCGGTGGCCGCCGAGCGGGACCTGCTGGACGAAGGGGATGCCGCGTCGCCGCAGCCCGTCCGCGAGCACGGTCTCGAGCACCGAGTCGGACAGCGCCGAGGCGGCCGTGGCGAGCTCGCGCGCACGGGCGCTCGGCCAGTCGATCGACCGGAGGCTCGCTGCGGTGAGCAGGTGCTTCCGCAGCGCCGACTCCCAGATGACGAGGGCATCGAGCCGCGGCAGGCACGTCGCGACATGCGCGAGCATGTCCGGGACGCTCTCGACGAGCGCCCCGCGAGGGGACGGCACGAGCGGCCGGCCCCAGTGCAGGCATTCGCGGGGACCGACGGCGCGATGCGCGTTCGGGGCCACGACGAGATGGCGAAGGCCCGGATCGTGCAGCACGGCGAGGCCGCGGTGCTTCGCCGCGGAGACGCACGCGACACGGCCGTTCCGGGTCGCTGCGGCAGCGAGGAGCGGCAGCGCGGCGGGACTCGCCACCCACCATCTGCCGAGCGTCCGCGTCGCCTGCTCTGCGCGTCGGCCGAACCCGGCCGCGCGCACCTCGCTCCGGTGCGCGACGCCGCCGCGCGCGTCGAGCCAGGTCACGAGGTCCACCGGCCGATTGTGGCCGGATCGTCCGCCGGGCGCAGCGGGCGGTAGCGGGAATGTGGAACCTCAGTGGGCGTTCCGGGCCTGTGAGGGGACGCATGGCGCGCTGGCCGCGGACGTGACGACAGGATCAGAACGTTCCGACAGGGTCGGAGCCCGCTCCGCTCCTGTCCCGGCGTTCCTGTCCTGCACCGGCGCGCGAGGCCGGACGGGAGCGCGGAGGCCCGAGTCGCGGCGGACGTTCCGGACGGCAGCCCGACGGGGAGGAACCGGGCACCGCGGGGCGCAGCTAGGCGCGGCGGCGGAGGCGGCGGCGCTCGCGCTCGGAGAGGCCGCCCCAGATGCCGAAGCGCTCGTCGTTCTGCAGCGCGTACTCGAGGCACTCGGCGCGGACCTCGCAGGAGGAGCAGACGCGCTTCGCGTCGCGGGTCGAGCCGCCCTTCTCGGGGAAGAACGCCTCGGGGTCGGTCTGCGCGCACAGCGCGTCGACCTGCCAGGAGAGCGGGCTGTCGTCGAGCTCCGGCGGGGCGGGGCGGCGGACGCCGGGGACGCCCAGCCGGACGGGGTCGACGAACCAGTCGCCGGGCACCTGGCCCCGGATGCTGCTCGTCATGGTCACTCCTTCGTCCGTGCCTTCGCTGCCGTCTTCGTCGTCCGCATCGGAATGCGATGCCGGTAATTACACTCGTGTAACTCCGGCTCGTCAAGTCGTCCGGCTATATCTCCCATCCGGCCTGGAACGCGCATCGACACGCCGGGCGTGTCGCACCTCCGGCTCGCGCCCGGCTGGCGCTCAGCGGCACCCGATCCGCTCAGCGGGCGATGAAGAGCGAGCCATCGCCCCGGACGCGGAGCGAACGCTCCCCCGCGGTCGCCAGCACCGCGTCGCCCCGGACGACGTCGATCGCCGACTCCTCCCCGGCGACGGAGAACGCGCCGTCGACGCAGAGCACGATCGCCGGGCCGGTCAACGGCACCTCCGCCGTCGACGCGACGTGCACGAGTGAGAACGGCGCCTCCGGGTCGTCCGGCGCGTACAGCAGCCCGCCGCCGGGCAGCGCCGTCGGCTCGAGCCGCGGCTCCGGCGAGGCCGCCCGGTCGACGACGCGGGACAGCTCGGCGACGTCGACGTGCTTCGGCGTGAGGCCGCCGCGCAGCACGTTGTCGGAGGCGACCATGAGCTCGATGCCGACGCCGTCGAGATAGGCGTGCACATTCCCGGCGGGGAGGTAGAGCGCCTCGCCGCGCCGCAGCGAGACCTTGTGCAGCAGCACCGCGACCGCCACGCCCGGGTCCCCCGGGTACAGGCCGGCGATCCACGCCTCCTGGGGGAAGCCGACCGGGTTCTGCACGACGCCGCGCCCGATCGCGTCGATCGCGGCGCGCGCCTCCGGGCTCCCCCCGAGCAGCCAGGCGAACGCGTCGCCGACCGTCGCGTCGTCGCGCAGCCGGTCGAGCAGCGGCAGCACGGCGTCGCCCGCGCCGATCGGGGCCGCGATCGTCGCCACGTCGAGCGAGGCGTCGGCGGCCGGCCGGAAGCCCGCGAGCGCCTCGAACCGGGGCGACACCGCGACGATGAACTCGGGCTTCGGGAAGGGGTCGCGGTAGTTGCGGTGGGGTGCGTCGAGCGGGATGCCGAGCGCGTTCTCCCGCTCGAAGCCCTCCCGCGCCTGCGCCGCGTCCGGATGGGCCTGGATGGACAGCGGGGCGCCCGCCGCGAGCACTTTGAGCAGGAACGGCAGCTCCGGCGCCGCATCGGCGAGCGTCTCCCCGGTCGGGACGCCGCCCGGGCCGAGCACGCGCGACGGCGAGCCGTGGTGCGCGCCGAGCCACAGCTCCGCCTCGACCGCCTCGGTCGCGGGCCTGCCGAGCAGCGCGCTGATCGCGCCGGAGCGTCCCCAGGCGTAGTCCCGAGGCGTGTTCTCGATGCGGTGGAGCATCGGACCAGGGTAGTCGGGCGCGTCCGCCCGGTCGCCGTATGGGACCATGGTTCCGGCTTTCGGAAGGCGGAGAAGGTGCCCGTGCTGGACATCATGTTGCCGTTCTACGGCGACATCGGCCTCCTCGACGAGGCGGTGCGGTCCGTGCTCGCGCAGGAGTCGCCCGACTGGCGGCTCACCGTCATCGACGACGCCTACCCCGACCCTTCGGCCGGCGACCTCGTCCGCGGGCACGGCGATCCGCGCGTGACCTATCTCCGGAACGAGCGGAACGTCGGCATCACGGCGAACTTCAACCGCGCCATCGAGCTCGCCCGGGCCGACCGGCTCGTCATCCTCGGGGGCGACGACCGCCTGCTGCCCGGCTACGTCGGCCACGTGCACGAGCTCGCCGCGCGACACCCGGACGCGGCGCTCGTCCAGCCCGGCGTGCGCGTCATCGACGACGAGGGCGCCGAGCACCTGCCGCTCGGGGACCGCATGAAGCGCCGGTACCTGCCAGGCGGACCGCGGCCCGTCGAGCTGTCCGGCGAGCCGCTCGCCGCCTCGCTGCTGCGCGGCAATTGGCTCTACTTCCCGTCGATCGCCTGGCGCCGCGACCTCATGGCCGGGGGCTTCCGCGAGGACCTGTCCGTCGCGCAGGACCTCGACCTCATCCTGCGCATCGTGACGGCCGGCGGCTCCGCGGTCGTCGACGACCGCGTCGCCTTCGAGTACCGGAGGCACCGGGCGAGCCTCTCGGCGGTCCGCGGCACGGACGGCTCCAAGTTCGCCGAGGAGCGCGCGGTCTTCTCCGCCGCCGCCGCGACCGCCGAGCGCCTCGGCTGGCGACGGGCCGCCCGGGCCGCTCGCGCCCACACGAGCTCCCGGCTGCACGCGCTGACGGAGCTGCCCGGCGCGCTCGCCCGCGGCCGCGGCCGCGCCGCCGGCCGGCTGCTGCGCCATGCGCTCGGCGGGCTCGAAGCCCCCGGGCCTGATCGGGAGGCCCGCCGATGAAGGACGTGCTCATCGTCGTCCCCGCCTACAACGAGGAGGCGAGCGTCGCCGACGTCGTCGCGGAGATCCGCGCGAAGGCCCCCGGCGCGACCGTGCTCGTCGTCGACGACGGCTCCGCGGACGCGACGTCGCAGCGGGCGAAGGCCGCCGGCGCGCTCGTCGCGACCCTGCCGTTCAACCTCGGCGTGGGCGGCGCCATGCGCACGGGCTACCGCTACGCCCTCGACCACGGCTACGAGGTCGTCGTCCAGGTCGACGCCGACGGGCAGCACGACCCGGCCGGCGTCGCGGCGCTCGTCGCCGAGCTCGACGGCGGCGCCGACCTCGTCCTCGGCGCGCGGTTCGCCGGCGAGGGCGACTACGAGGTGCGCGGGCCGCGGGCCTGGGCGATGCGGCTCTTCGCCGCGATCCTCAGCCGCTCGGCCCGCACCCGGCTGACCGACACGACGAGCGGCTTCAAGGCGGCCGGACCCAGGGCGGTCGCGCTGTGGGCGGAGCACTTCCCGGTCGAGTAC
>JAGIAU010000144.1 GCA_017744755.1 Microbacteriaceae bacterium | reverse complement strand
GCCCTGGCGGCCTCCGGCCGCTACATCCCCGAGTTCCTCTCCCTCCAGCAGGCCGTCGACAACTCGCGGCTCAACCAGACGCTGAACACCCCGGCCGTCGCGACGCTCCTCCTCATGGAGGCGCAGCTCGACTGGATGCACGGCAACGGCGGCCTCGCCTGGACCGACGCGCGCACGAAGGAGTCCTCGGGCCTGCTCTACGACTGGGCCGACTCGGTCGACTACGCGACGCCCTTCGCGCAGCACCCGGAGCACCGCTCGCAGGTCGTCGTCACGCTCGACTTCGCGGACTCGATCGACGCCGCGGCCATCGCGAAGGTCCTCCGCGCGAACGGCGTCGTCGACACGGAGCCCTACCGGAAGCTCGGGCGGAACCAGCTCCGCGTCGCGACCTTCGCCGCGATCGATCCCTCCGACGTCCAGGCGCTCATCGCCTCGATCGAGTACGTCGTCGAGCGCCTCTAGTCCGCCGGCGCAGCCGGCGGCTCCCGGTGCATCGCGACGACCCAGGCGATCTGCACCCCGAGGAACGCGGCCGCCGAGACGAGGAACGCCTCGACCTGGATGGGCGGGATCCCGGCGCCCCTGAGCACGTCGGCGAGGATCGCGACGGCGATGAGTCCCGCATAGACGACGACGCCGGCGATCCCGATCGCGATCGCCGCACCGCGCGCCTTCGCCCGCAGGTCCCGCGCGAGCAGGACGATGCCGACGAGCCCGACGGCCCCGGCGAGGCCGAAGGTCACGCGCCACACGATCGGGAAGTCCGGCGCGACCTGCGCGAAGAGCGAGACCGTCGCGAGGATCGAGAAGTTGAGCCCGACGAGGTACGCCGTGCGCGAGCCGGTGAGCCTCGGCTTGTCCTTGACGGCGACCCACCAGAGGCCGAGCAGCGTGAAGTTGACGGCGGAGACGACGCCGTAGAAGCCGGACTGATCCACGGCACCAGACTCGCGGGCGGCGCGCCGCTCCGCAAGAGCCGGGCGAGCGGGGCGGCCTAGTCGATCTGGAGTCGGTAGCCCATGCCGGCCTCGGTGAGCAGGTGGCGCGGTGCGCTCGGGTCCGGTTCGAGCTTCTTGCGGAGCTGGGCGATGTAGAGCCGGAGGTAGCCGGTGTCCGCGACATGCGCGCTGCCCCAGATCTCGGCCAGCATCGTCTGACGGGTGACGAGCCGGCCGGCGTTGCGCAGCAGCAGCTCGAGCACCTGCCACTCGGTCGGGGTGAGCCGGACGCGCCGCTCCTCGCCGTCGACGCGGCGGACGACGCTGTGCGCGGCCAGGTCGACGGTGACGTCGCCGAAGACGACGACCGGCTCCTCCGCGTGCTGCGGATGCCGACGCGTGAGCGCGCGGATGCGGGCGAGCAGCTCCTCGATGGAGAACGGCTTCGTGACGTAGTCGTCCGCGCCGGCGTCGAGCGCATCGACCTTGTCCCCGGCCCCCGTGCGGCCCGAGACGACGAGGATGGGAACGCCCGACCAGCCGCGGATCGCCTCGATGACCTGGAGCCCGTCGAGCTTCGGCATGCCGAGGTCGAGCATGACGAGATCGGGATGCGCGTCGATCGCCGCCGAGATGGCCGCCTGCCCGTCCGCCGCGATCGTGACGTCGTAGCCCTTCGCGCCGAGCGTGACGCGCAGGGCGCGCAGGATCTGCGGATCGTCGTCCACGATGAGGATTCTCATGGCGCCGCCGATCCTCCCACGGGCCCGGCCGGCGGTCCCGCCGCCGGGAGCGACACCACCATGGTGAGCCCGCCGCCGGGGGTGTCCTCGGGCACGAGCGTGCCCGCCATGCCCTCCGCGAAGCCCTTCGACAGCGCCAGGCCGAGCCCCAGGCCGGTCGTGTTGTCGGTGTCGCCGAGCCGCTGGAACGGCACGAAGACGTCGTCCTGCCGGTCGACGGGGATGCCCGGTCCGTGGTCGATGATGCGCACCTCGACGCGGTCGCCGAACGCGCTCGTCGAGATCCGCACCCTGGCCGCCGCCGGCGAGTGGCGGACGGCGTTCGCGAGCAGGTTCACGACGATGCGCTGCAGGAGCACGGGGTCGGCGAGCACGGCGGGTGCCGATGGCTCGAGGTCGAGCTCGACGTCGGCAGGACCGAGACCCAGCTCGTCGACGGCGGGCAGGATGGCGTCGGCGAGGTCGAGGGGCACCGCCGAGACGGCGAGCACGCCCGCCTGCAGCCGGCTCACGTCGAGCAGATCCGTCACGAGACCGGCGAGCGTCGCGAGGCTCTCGTCGGCGGTCGCGAGCAGCTCGTCCCGGTCGGCCTCGCTGAGCGCGCCCTTCGCGGTGCGCAGCCCGCCGACGGCGGCCGTCGCGGCGGCGAGCGGGCGCCGCAGGTCGTGGCTGAGCGCCGAGAGCAGCGCGCTGCGCACCCGGTCGGAAGCGGCGAGCGGCTCGACCTCGCTCGCGGTCTCGGCGAGCTCGCCGTGCTCGAGCGCCGCGTCGAGCTGGGCGACGAGCACCGCGAGCAGCCGGCGCTCGGAGGCCTCCAGCGGCGGGCCGTCGAGCTCGAGGGTCGCGCGGTCGCCGACCGGGACCTCGGTGAGCGCGTGCCGGGGGCTGGCGCCCTTCGACTCGCCGCGCTCGCTCGGGGGACCAGCGGGCGGGGTCGAGTCGTGCTCGCCAGGGGTCGCCGAGGCGCCCTCGCTCGCGTCCTCGGCGAGGATATGCTCTCCGGCGACGAGCCGGACCGAGCTCAGGCCGAACGCCTCGCGGGTGCGGCCGACGAGCGCCTGCACGGCGTCCTGGCCGCGCAGCACGCTCCCGGCGACGGTCGCGAGCAGCTCGGACTCGGCGGCGGCGCGCCGGGCGACCCGGGTCTGCCGTGCGGCGCGGTCCACGATGTAGCTCACGAGCCCCGCGATGACGACGTAGAGCACGAGCGCGAGCAGGTGCAGCGGCTCACCGACGGTGATCGTGTACAGCGGCTCGACGAAGAAGTAGTCGAGGGTCAGCCCCGACAGCACCGCGGCGAAGAGGGCGGGCCAGATGCCGCCGACGAGCGCGACGACGACCGTGAGCAGCATGTAGGCGAGCACGTCGCTCGCGAGCGTGTCCTCGGCGCGGAAGGCGGCGAGCAGCCAGGTGAGCAGCGGCCCGCCGACGAGCGCCACGGCGAAGCCGGCGATGCGGCGCTTCCAGGTGAGCGCCCCGCCGATCCGCGGCAGCGCGAAGCGCCCCGCCGCGGCGGCGTGGTTGACGATGTGCACATCGATGTCGCCCGCCTCGCGGATGACCGTCGCGCCGATGCCGGGGCCGGTGAGCGCGGCGGCGATCCGGCCGCGACGGCTCACGCCGATGACGAGCTGGGTCGCGTTCACCGACCTCGCGAAGTCGACGAGCGCCCGCGGCACGTCGTCGCCGACGACCTGGTGGAAGGTGCCGCCGAGCTTCTCCACGAGCGCCCGCTGCGCCGCGAGCGCCCCCGGGTGCGCGGCGCGCAAGCCGTCCTGGCTCGACACGTGCACGGCGAGCAGCTCGCCGCCGGCGGCGCGGGCCGCGATCCGGGCCCCGCGCCGCACGAGCGTCTCCCCCTCGGGACCGCCCGTCAGCGTCACGACGACGCGCTCGCGCGCCTCCCACTTGCGGTCGATGCCGTGCTCGGCGCGATAGTCCTTGAGCTCGAGGTCGACGTCGTCGGCGAGCCAGAGCAGCGCGAGCTCGCGCAGCGCCGTGAGGTTCCCCAGCCGGAAGTAGTTGGAGAGCGCGGCGTCGATCCGCTCCGCCGGATAGACGTGGCCGCCGGAGAGCCGGTCGCGGAGCGCCTGCGGCGCGAGGTCGACGACCTCGACCTGGTCGGCCTCGCGCAGCACGCGGTCCGGGATCGTCTCGCGCTGCGGGACGCCGGTGATCTGCTCGACGACGTCGTTGAGCGACTCGATGTGCTGGATGTTCACCGTCGAGATGACGTCGATCCCGGCGTCCAGGATCGCCTGCACGTCCTGCCAGCGCTTCTCGTGCGCCGAGCCCGGCGCGTTCGTGTGGGCCAGCTCGTCGACGAGGGCGACGTCCGGGCGCCGCGCGAGGACGGCGTCGAGGTCCATCTCGGTGAGCGAGACGCCGCGGTGGGCGACCTCGCGGCGCGGCAGCACCTCGAGGCCCTCCGCCATCGCGGCCGTCGCCGCGCGGCCGTGCGTCTCCACGACCGCGACGACGACGTCCTTGCCGGTCTCCAGGAGGCGGCGGCCCTCCTCGAGCATCGAGTAGGTCTTGCCGACGCCGGGCGCGGCGCCGAGCAGCACGCGCAGCCGCCCGTGTCCGCGCCCGCTCATCGGCATCAGCCCTTCAGCTCGTCGAGTGCCAGGTTGAGTTGTAGCACGTTGACGACCGGGTCGCCGAGGAAGCCGAGGTCGCGGCCGTTCGTGTGCTGCGCGACGAGCGCCTCGACCTGCGCGAGGTCGAGGCCGCGGGCCTCGGCGACGCGCGCGACCTGGATCGCGGCGTAGGCGGGGCTGATGTGCGGGTCGAGGCCGGAGCCCGAGGCCGTGACCGCGTCGACGGGGACCGCCTCGGGCGCGACGCCGTTGAACTCGGCGACCTGCGCCCGCGCCGCCTCGATCGAGGCGACGAGGTCCGGGTGCTCCGGACCCCGGTTCGAGCCGTAGGAGTTCGTGCCCGTCCAGCCCTCGGCGGACGGCCGCGACTGGAAGTACTCGGGCAGCGGTGCCCCGTCGGCGTCGAGGAAGCCCTGGCCGAGGAGCGCCGAGCCGACCGTCTCGCCCTGGGCGTTCTGCACCGGCGAGCCGTTCGCCTGCCAGGGCAGGGCGAGCTGGCCGACGCCCGTGACGACGAGGGTGTAGACGATGACGATGGCGGTGAAGACCGCCATCGCGCGGACCGACACCCAGAGGGTGCGGCCGGCGCTGCGGGTGGATGCGTTCATTTCAAGACTCCTTGGGACCGATGAACACGCCGGGTCAGAACCCGGGGATGAGGCGCACGAGCAGGTCGATGAGCCAGATCCCGATGAACGGCGCGACGATGCCGCCGAGGCCGTAGACGAGCAGGTTCCGGCCGAGCATCGACGAGGCGCTGCCCGGGCGGTACCTGACGCCGCGCAGGGCGAGCGGGATGAGGATCACGATGATGATCGCGTTGAAGACGATCGCGCTCAGCACCGCCGAGGCCGGCGAGTGCAGGCCCATGATGTTGAGCGCGGCGAGGCCGGGGAACACGCCCATGAACATCGCGGGGATGATCGCGAAGTACTTCGCGATGTCGTTCGCGATGGAGAACGTGGTGAGCGCGCCGCGCGTGATGAGCAGCTGCTTGCCGATGCGGACGATGTCGATGAGCTTCGTCGGGTCCGAGTCGAGGTCGACCATGTTGCCGGCCTCCTTCGCGGCCGACGTGCCCGAGTTCATCGCGACGCCGACGTCCGCCTGCGCGAGCGCGGGGGCGTCGTTCGTGCCGTCGCCGGTCATCGCGACGAGGTTGCCGCCCTCCTGCTCCTTGCGGATGTAGGCGAGCTTGTCCTCCGGGGTGGCCTCGGCGAGGAAGTCGTCGACGCCGGCCTCCCGCGCGATCGCGGCCGCCGTGAGCGGGTTGTCCCCCGTGATCATGACGGTGCGGATGCCCATGGCGCGCAGCTCGGCGAAGCGCTCGACGAGCCCGTCCTTGACGATGTCCTTCAGGTGCACGATGCCGAGCACCCGGCCGGCGCCCGAGGCGTCCTTCACCGCGACGACGAGCGGCGTGCCGCCGGACTGCGCGATCGCATCGGTGCGCTGCCGGAGCTCGAGCGCGATCGCGGCCGGCAGCGCGGGCCCGGACTCGGCGAGCCAGGCGATGACCGCCGAGCCGGCGCCCTTGCGGATCCGCGTGCCGTCGGGCCGGTCGAGGCCCGACATGCGGGTCTGCGCCGTGAAGGGGACGATCTCGCCGGGGGCGTGCTGCCCCGGGTTCACGCCCTGCGCTTTCGCGAGCTCGACGATCGAGGAGCCCTCGGGCGTCGGGTCGGCGAGCGAGGACAGCGCGGCCGCCTCGATCAGCTCGCCGGCCCTGACGTCCTGGAGGGCGACGAACTCGGCGGCGCGCCGGTTGCCGTAGGTGATCGTGCCGGTCTTGTCGAGCAGCAGCGTCGTCACGTCGCCCGCCGCCTCGACGGCGCGGCCGGACATCGCGAGGACGTTCCGCTGCACCAGGCGATCCATGCCGGCGATGCCGATCGCGGACAGCAGGGCGCCGATCGTCGTCGGGATGAGGCAGACGAGGAGGGCGACGAGCACGGTGATGCTGACGGGCGCGGCGGCGTAGGACGCCGCGGGGTTCAGCACGAGGGCGACGACGACGAACACGATGGAGAGCGAGGCGAGCAGGATGTTCAGCGCGATCTCGTTCGGCGTCTTCTGCCGGGCGGCGCCCTCGACGAGCGCGATCATGCGGTCGACGAAGGTCTCGCCCGGCCTGCTCGTGATGCGGACCACGATCCGGTCGGAGAGCACGCGCGTGCCGCCGGTGACGGCGCTGCGGTCGCCGCCGGACTCGCGGATGACCGGGGCCGACTCGCCCGTGATCGCCGACTCGTCGACCGAGGCGATGCCCCAGACGATGTCGCCGTCGCCGGGGATGAGCTCGCCCGCCGACACGACGACCACGTCGCCGAGCCGCAGGTCCGCGGAGGAGATCTCCATCCCGGCGGAGCGTTCTGCGCCCGGATCCTCGACCGCGTCGTAGTCGACGAGGCGCCGTGCGATCGTCGAGGTGCGGGTCTTCCGGAGCGTCTCCGCCTGCGCCTTGCCGCGGCCCTCGGCGACCGACTCGGCGACGTTCGCGAAGAGGACGGTGAGCCAGAGCCAGGCCGCGATGATCCAGGTGAAGGACACCGGGACCGGCGCCCCGCCCGAGGCGGCGGGACCGCCGAGGAAGGGCTCGGCGATCGCGAGCGCCGTCGTGAGCACCGCGCCGACCCAGACGATGAACATGACCGGGTTGCGCCACTGGTCGCGGGGGTTCAGCTTGCGGAAGGCGCCGGGGATCGCGGCCGGCAGTGACTGCGTGAGCGTGGACATGGTCTTACATCAGCCCTTCCGCCAGGGGACCCAGCGCGAGAACGGGGAAATAGGTCAGTGCGGCGACGATGAGGATCGTGCCGATGAGCAGCCCGATGAACATCGGCCGGTGCGTCGGCAGCGTGCCGGCGGTCGCGGGGACCTTGTCCTGCTGGGCGAGCGAGCCGGCCAGGGCGAGGACGAGCACGATCGGCACGAAGCGGCCGAGCAGCATCGCGACGCCGAGCGCGGTGTCCATCCACGGCGTCGCGGCCGTGATGCCGGCGAAGGCGGAGCCGTTGTTGTTCGCCGCGGACGTGAACGCGTACAGGATCTCGGAGAAGCCGTGCGGGCTCCCCTGGTTCCAGATCGTCGTCGTCGTGACGTCGTCGCGGACCCCGGGGACCGCGAAGCTCAAGGCGGTGCCGACGAGCACGAGGATCGGGGTCACGAGGATGTAGAGGCTCGCCAGCTTGATCTGCCGGGCGCCGATCTTCTTGCCCAGGTACTCCGGCGTGCGCCCGACGAGCAGGCCCGCGATGAACACCGCGATGATCGCGATGACGAGCATGCCGTAGAGGCCCGAGCCGACGCCGCCGGGGGCGAGCTCGCCGAGCATCATGTTGATCATCGCCATCATGCCGCCGAGGGCGGTGTACGAGTCGTGCATCGCATTGACCGCGCCTGTGGAGGTGATCGTCGACGCCGTGCTGAACAGCGTCGAGCCCGGGATGCCGAAGCGCACCTCCTTGCCCTCCATCGCGCCGCCCGCGAGCTGCGGGGCGGTGCCGCTGCCGGCGAGCTCGAAGGCCGTCATCGCGGCGAAGGAGGCGACGAAGAGAATGCTCATCGCCACGAGGATCGCGGTCCCCTGCCGGTGGTCGCCGACGATGCGACCGAACGCGCGGGGCAGCGAGAACGGGATGACGAGCATCAGCAGGATCTGGAACAGGCTCGTCCAGCCCGCCGGGTTCTCGAAGGGGTGCGCCGAGTTCGCGTTGAAGAAGCCGCCGCCGTTCGTGCCGAGCAGCTTGATGGCCTCCTGGCTCGCGACCGGGCCGCCCGGGAGCGCCTGCGTGCCCCCGGCGATCGTCGACAGCTCGGTGAAGCCGTTGAAGTTCTGGATGACCCCGCCGATCATGAGCACGATGGCGCTGAGGAACGCGATCGGCAGGAGGATGCGCAGCGTGCCGCGGGTCAGGTCGACCCAGAAGTTCCCGATCGTCCCGGACCTCCGGTAGGCGAAGCCGCGGATGAGGGCGACCGCGACGGCGATGCCGACGGCGCCGGAGACGAAGTTCTGCACCGTGAGCGCCGCGAACTGCACCGTGTACCCGAGCGTCTGCTCCGGGTAGTACGACTGCCAGTTCGTGTTCGTCACGAAGGAGATCGCCGTGTTGAACGACAGGTGCTCCGACGGCGCCGTCAGGCCGAGCGAGTACGGCAGCCACTGCTGCAGGCGCTGCAGCAGGTAGACGATGAGCACGCCCACGGCGGAGAACACGAGCACGCCGCGCAGGTACGCCTGCCACGTCTGCTCGGCCCTCGGGTCGACGCCCATGACGCGGTAGAGGCCGCGCTCGACCCGCCAGTCCTTCCCCGAGGTGTAGACCCAGGCGATGTAGTCGCCGAAGGGACGGGTGAGCGCCGCGAGCAGCACGGCGACGGCGAGCAGGCCCGCGCCGGCGATGAGCCAGTCCATCAGAACCGCTCCGGCTTCACGAGGGCGACGACGAGGTAGACGACGGCGGCGAGCCCGAGGACGGCGGCGATGATCTCGAAGACGATCACAGCTTCTCCACCGCCCGCGCGACGAGGCCGACGACGACGAACAGGGCGAGGACGCCTAGGACGGTGAGGATGTCGAACACGAGTGTCGATGGAACACCCGCGGCGGGAGGCGGTCGCCGATCCTTACGGAACCCATACGGCCGCGGGCCGGATCCTCACGATCTCCCGCGCCGGCCCGCGCCAGCCCGTGCCCGCTCGCCCCGATCGTGCAGTTGACGCCGTTACGGCGTCGGCAACGGGGCCACAGCTGCACACTCGCGTGTGGTGGCGGCGGGATCAGTCGTCGAGGTCGTCGATGTCGACGCCGTCGATGTCGCCGCCATGCGTCGCGCGCGGGGCGTCCTCGTCGAAGTCATCGTCATCGTCATCGTCATCGTCCGACTCGTCATCGTCGTCGTCGAGGTCGTCATCCTCGTCCGAATCGTCGTCGTCGGAGTCCTCGTCGTCCTCGGGCGCGGACTCGTCGCCCTCGTCATCGTCATCCGACTCGTCGTCGTCATCGTCATCCGGCTCGTCCGCCTCCGACGACTCCCCCGCCTCGGCGGCCGCGGCGGCCTGCTGGGCCTCCCACTCGGCGAGCCGGACGGACCACGGGATCCACTCGGGCGCGAGCAGCGCATCCTCGCCGGGGATGAGCCCGAGCTCGAGCACGGTCGGCTCCTCGCCCGGC
>JAGIAU010000143.1 GCA_017744755.1 Microbacteriaceae bacterium | reverse complement strand
GCGGACCCGACGTCGCCGACGGGCCGGACGCTCGTCTTCCTCATCGAGATCCACGACGCGCAGTAGGGCGTCGCGGCCCTTCGACTCGCTGCGCTCGCTCAGGGAACCAGTTCGACTCGCTGCGCTCGCTCAGGGACCAGGATGTCGGGTCCCTGAGCGAGCCGGAGGCGAGTCGAACTGGTTCCCTGAGCGAGCCGGAGGCGAGTCGAACTGGCTCCCTGAGCGAGCCGGAGGCGAGTCGAAGGGAGAGCCGCGTAGCGTGTTCTCCATGCGCCGCGTCCTGATCCTGGGCAGCACCGGCTCGATCGGCACCCAGGCGCTCGACGTCATCCGGGCGAACCCCGAGCGATTCCGCGTCGTCGGCCTCGCGGCGGGGCGGAACGCCCGGCTGCTCGCCGAGCAGGCCGCCGAGTTCGGCGTCCCCGCCTCGGCGACGGCCCTCGGCGCGGACGACGCCGTGCGCCTCGTGCGGGACGTCGAGGCGGATGTCGTCCTCAACGGCATCACGGGCGCCGTCGGCCTCGCGCCGACGCTCGCCGCCCTCGCCACGGGCGCGCTGCTCGCCCTCGCGAACAAGGAGTCGCTCATCATCGGCGGCGACCTCGTCCTCGCCGCCGCCGCGCCGGGCCAGCTCGTCCCGGTCGACTCGGAGCACAGCGCGATCGCGCAGGCGCTCCGATCGGGCGCCGCCGCCGAGGTCGGCCGGCTCGTGCTGACGGCGTCCGGCGGGCCGTTCCGCGGGCGGACGCGCGAGTCGCTGCGCGATGTCAGCCCTGCGGAGGCGCTCGCCCATCCGACGTGGGACATGGGCCGCATGGTCACGACGAACTCCGCGACCCTCGTGAACAAGGGTCTCGAGGTCATCGAGGCCCACCTGCTCTTCGGCGTCCCGTATGAGCGGATCGACGTCGTCGTGCATCCGCAGTCGATCGTGCACTCCATGGTCGAGTTCGTCGACGGCTCGACGATCGCGCAGGCCTCGCCCCCGGACATGCGCCTGCCCATCTCGCTCGGGCTCGGCTGGCCGGACCGGGTGCCGGGGGTCGGCGCGCCGCTGGACTGGACGCGGGCGGCGCAGTGGACCTTCGAGCCGCTCGACGAGGGCGCGTTCCCCTCGGTCGCGCTCGCGAAGCGCGTCGGGACGGCCGGCAGGACGTTCCCCGCGGTCTTCAACGCCGCGAACGAGGTCGCGGTCGGCGCCTTCCACGAGGGCCGGATCGGCTTCCTCGGCATCGTCGAGACCGTCGAGCGGGTCGTCGACGCGCACGATCCCGAGCCGGGCGCCCCGAGCCTCGACTCGGTGCTCGCGGCCGACGCCTGGGCGCGCGCCGAGGCGCGTTCCGCGCTCTCCGCCTGAGCCGCTGTCGAGCGAGAACGCGCTCAGGCGGGCGCGGCGAGCAGCCTCCGGTAGTTGTCCGGGTCCGTGACGCCCTCCGTCACGACGAAGAGCACGGTGCTCGACGGACCGAGCCCGAGCTCGGCGCCGCGACCCGCACGCGCCGCGGCGAGCACGCCCGCGACCCCGGCCATCCCGGACTCGCCCGCCTCGACGCCCTCGGCCGCGAGCAGCCGAGCCGTCTCCGGCAGCACGTCGTCGTCGATGGCGATGAACGCGCCGACGAGGCGGTCGAGCAGCGGCCACGCGATGAGGGAGGGCAGTCCGCAGTTGAGGCCCGCCATCGCCGAGGGGTGCGGGCCTGGCGCCTCCGTGATCCGGCCGGCCCGCGCCGAGGCGAGCAGGCAGGCCGCCGCCGTCGGCTCCACGACGACGAGCCGGGGGCCGCGCGCCGCGTAGTGCCGCACGCCGGCGGCCGGGAACGCGCCGACGCCGCCCTGCAGCACGACGTGGGTCGGCGCCGTCCAGCCGGCCTCGGCGAGCTGCTCGTCGATCTCGAGGAACTGCGTCGAGTAGCCGTCGATGACGTCGCGGGGCGTCTGCGCATAGCCGGGCCAGGAGGTGTCGGAGACGACGATGCGATCGGGGGAGGCGAGCGCCGCCGCCTGCGCGACGGCGTCGTCGTAGCCGCCGTCGATGACGGTGACCTCGGCGCCCTCGCCGGCGATCGCCTCGACGCGCGCCGCCGCGCTGCCGCGCGGCATGAGGATCCGCGCCCGGATCCCGAGCATGGCGGCGAAGCGGGCGATGCTGCGGCCGTGGTTGCCGTCCGTCGCCGTGACGAGGGCGAGCGCCCGCTCCGGCTGTTCGGCGAGCAGCCGCTGCACCGCCTCGCGCAGCGCGGGGAACGACTCGGTCGTCGCAGGGTCGCCGTCCAGCCATTCGCGGCGGATCGCGTTCGCCGCGCCCCAGGAGCCGCCCGTGATCTTGAACGCGGGCAGTCCGGCGCGCCAGGACTCGTCCTTCACGAGCACGCGCGCGACGCCGAGCGCGGCGGCGAGGCCGGACAGCTCGCGCAGCGGCGTCGGCTCGAAGCCGGGCAGCGTGCGGTGGAAGGCGAGCGGCGCGGCGGAGTCCGGCCCGAAGCCCGTCGTGGCGAAGGGGTCCGCGCGGACCGAGGCCGGCACGTCCCGCGTGAGGATGTCGAGCGCCATGCGGGTCATTCTGCTCCCATCGGCTTCTCACAGCCCCGGAGGCGGGGGTGCCCGCTACCGTTGTCGCCGAGGAGGCCGCCATGGACTGGGAGACCGTACTGCTGTACGCGCTCGGGATCCTGCTCGTGCTCATCGGGCTCGGGCTGTCCATCGGCCTGCACGAGCTCGGGCACCTCTGGCCGGCGAAGCGATTCGGCGTGTACGTCTCGAAGTACATGATCGGCTTCGGCCCGACCCTCTGGTCCCGCAAGCGGGGCGAGACCGAGTACGGCATCAAGCTCATCCCGCTCGGCGGCTACGTCGCGATGGCCGGCATGTACCCGCCGAGGCACGAGGGCGATCCGATGCGGGACTCCACGACGAGCTTCTTCGACACCGTGGTGCAGGAGGCCGGGCCCGACGAGGACCCGCGGCGCGCGTTCTACCGCCTGCCGATCTGGAAGCGGATCGTCATCATGCTCGGCGGGCCGTTCATGAACCTCGTGATCGCCGTCGTCGCGTACGCGATCGTGCTCTGCGGCTTCGGGATCCCGCAGATCACGAACGTCGTCGGCGGGGTCGCGACCTGCATCGTCCCGCCGGGGGAGGAGCGCACCGAGTGCGCCCCGGGCGATGCGACCGCTCCGGCCGTCGCCGCGGGCATCCAGCCGGGCGACCGCATCGTCGCGATCGACGGCACGGCGACCACCGAATGGCTCGACGTCTCCGAGGCGATCCGGGCGCACCCCGCGCAGTCCATCGCGCTCACCGTCGAGCGCGGGGGCGAGCGGGTGGAGCTGACGGCGACGCCGCTGCTCGCCCAGAACTACGCGCTCGATGCGGACGGGAACGCGATCCTCGGGGCCGACGGCGAGTACGAGCTCGTCGACGTCGGCGTGCTCGGCATCAACCCCGGCACGGAGTCGGTGCGCCAGCCCGTGACCGCCGTGCTGCCCGCGGTGGGGGAGAACATCGCCCAGGTCTTCCAGGCCATCATCAGCCTGCCGCAGCGGGTGTGGGAGCTCGGCGTGTCGACCTTCGGCGGCGGGGAGCGCGACCCGGACAGCCTCGTCAGCGTCGTCGGCATCGGGCGCCTCGCGGGCGAGATCACGAGCCTCGAGACGGCTTCCGTCGCCGACCGCGCGGCGTCGATCATCGGCATGATCGGGGCGCTCAACGTCGCGCTGTTCCTCTTCAACCTCATCCCGCTCATCCCGCTCGACGGCGGCCACGTCGCCGGGGCGCTGTGGGAGGGGCTGCGGCGGTGGTTCGCGAGGCTCCGCGGCCGGAAGGACCCCGGGCCGATCGACATCCAGAAGCTCGCGCCGCTCACCATGGTCGTCACGTTCCTGCTGCTCGGCCTCGGCGTGTTCGTCATCCTCGCCGACATCGTCAACCCGATCAGCCTCTTCTAGCGGTCCGCGACTACTCCCCAGGGAGCAGGCGGGGTGACTCCCCGGCGCCGACGCGTCGGCGGTGCCGCCCTCGTTAGGATCGAGCCATGTCCGGGACCGTGTGGGACGGGCCGCGGTTCCGCCCGCCGGCGGCGGCCGTGCTCCTCGTGCCGGTCGTCCTGAGCTTCCTCGTCCAGGTGCCGGCCGCCATCGTCATCGCGGTCGTGACCCGGCAGGGCGTCCGTCTCGGACTCCTCGAGGTCGTCGTCGCGGCGATCGGTCCGCTCGCGCTGCTCGCCTCGCGCCGCTTCCCCGGTCCGACCGTCGCGGTCGTCGCCGCGGCGGCGCTCGGCGATCTGCTGATCGGCCCCGACGTCGGCCCGCCGTACGTCGCCATCGCGTTCGCCATCGCGCTCGCGGTGGCGCGCGGGGCGCTCCCCTGGGCGCTCGTCTCGGTCGGGACGGTCTGGCTGGCGGCCCTCCTCCTCGCGCCGCTCGTCGGGCTCGCCTGGCCGCCGCCGAGGATCGCGTTCACGACGGTCGTGCTCGCGCTCTGCTTCGGCATCGGCTGGTTCGCCCGGACGCGGCGGCAGCGCGCGATCGCCTATCGCGAGGACGCGGCACGGCGCCGGCGCGACGCGGAGGAGGCGGAGCGGCTGCGCGTCGCGAACGAGCTCCATGACGTCCTCGGTCACTCGCTCTCGCTCATCAACGTGCAGGCCGGCGTCGCGCTCCACCTGCTCGACCGGGACCCGGAGCACGCGCGCGGGGCGCTCGAGCACATCAAGGCGGCGAGCCGCGCGGCGCTCGACGAGGTGCGCGGGGTGCTCGGCATCGTCCGCGGGAGTGCCGCGGACGATGCGCCGCTCGTGCCGCAGCAGGGGCTCGCCGACCTCGCCCGGCTCTTCGCCGGCGTCCGCTCGGCCGGACTGCGGGTCGAGGTCGAGGACCCCGCGGGGATCCAGCAGCAGCTTCCCCCGTGGCCGGTGCAGGCGGCCGCCTACCGCATCGTGCAGGAGGCGCTCACGAACGTGCTCCGCCACGCCGGGGCGAGCCGCGCGGTCGTGACGCTCGCGCACGAGCTCGGCGAGCTGCGGGTCGACGTCGAGGACGACGGGCGCGGCATCGGCGATGCTCCGCCCGGCGGCGGGCGGCGGGACCCGCATCGCCGTCCGGCTGCCCTGGCGGGAGGAGTCATGATCCGGGTCGCGCTGGCCGACGATCAGCATCTCGTGCGCGCCGGCTTCCGCGCGCTGCTGGAGGCCGAGGACGGCATCCGCGTCGTCGGGGAGGCCGCGGGCGGCACGGAGCTGCTCGCGCTGCTGCGCCGCGAGCCGGTCGATGTCGTGCTCATGGACATCCGCATGCCCGACGGCGACGGCCTCTGGGCGACGGAGCGGATCGCCGCGGATCCCGCGCTCGCCGGCGTGCGGGTCGTCATCGTCACGACCTTCGAGCTCGACGACTACGTCGTGCGTGCCGTCCGGGCCGGTGCGAGCGGCTTCCTCGTCAAGGACACCGAGCCCGCCGATCTCGTGCGCGCGGTGCGGGCGGTCGCCGACGGCGACGCGCTGCTCTCGCCCGGGGTCACCCGCCGGCTGCTCGAGCGCCTCTCGGTCGGGCTCCGGGAGACGCCCGACGACGAGCGGATCGCGGGGCTCACCGAGCGGGAGCGCGAGGTGCTGCGGCTCGTCGGCGGCGGGCTCAGCAACGCGGAGATCGCCGCCGAGCTCGTGCTCAGCCCGCTCACCGCGAAGACGCACGTCTCGCGGATCATGCAGAAGCTCGATGCCCGGGATCGGGTGCGGCT
>JAGIAU010000142.1:5429-5734 GCA_017744755.1 Microbacteriaceae bacterium | reverse complement strand
GGTACGACCACTGGCTGAAGGGCGTCGACACCGGGATCATGGACGAGCCGCCGGTGCGCCTCCTCGTCCGCGGCGGCCCCGGCTTCCGCGATGAGCACGAGTGGCCGCTCGCTCGGACCGAGTGGACGGAACTCCACCTCGGACCGGGACTCGGTCTGACCGAGTCGCCGCCGACCGAGACGGGCGTGACGAGCTTCCGGAACGATCCGCTGCTCGGTGTCGGCGTCGCGGGCCCGGGGCTGCGGTTCCAGACCGATCAGCTCGCCGACGGCGTCGAGGTGACCGGCCCGGTGAGCGTCCATCTC
>JAGIAU010000142.1:0-5419 GCA_017744755.1 Microbacteriaceae bacterium | reverse complement strand
CCATCTCACGGCCGCCCTCGACCGGCCCGACACGACGTGGTTCGTCTCGCTGCTCGACGTGAATCCGAGCGGCGTCGGCGCCCTGGTGACGAAGGGGTGGCTGCGCGCCTCGCATCGTGCGACGTCCGTCGACGCGGTGCAGCCCTACAAGGTGCACCATCCGCACACCGGTGCGGAGCCGGTCCCGGTCGGCGTCCCGGTCGAATACGCGATCGACCTCGGCGAGACGTCGCAGTACTTCCGGCCCGGCCACCGCATCGCGATCGAGATCAAGGCGCAGGACGGAGACGCGGTGCATTTCTGGCACCACGGGGAACCCCATGAGGTGCGGCATGACATCGGGTACGGTCCCGGCGCCGTCTCCAAGCTCCTGCTGCCGGTCATCCCGCCGGGGGCTCGCTGAGATGCCATACGGGAGGCTCGTGCTGTCGGCGGACGACGTCGACCAGGCGGTGGCCGCGGTGATCGCCGCGGTCGAGCGGGGGCGCGCGTTCGCGATCGCCGTCGTCGACGAGACCGGCGACCTCCTCGCGTTCCGGCGCTCGGATCGCTGCGCCCCGCACACCGCGGCGATCGCCCGCGCGAAGGCGTACACCGCCGCGCGGGTGCGGATGGACACCGGCGCCTTCGAGGAGTTCCTGGCAGAGCGGGGGAAGCCCGCGACCGCCTTCGGCGATCCCGGTCTCGTCGCGATTCGCGGCGGCGTCGTCCTGCGGGACGCCGACGGAGGACTCCTGGGCGGCATCGCCGTCAGCGGATTCGCCCCCGCGGAGGACGAGGAGCTGGCGCTCCTCGGTCGAGCCGCGATCCGCGTGACGGAGATCGCAGCCGACTGACCCGTTCGCCGGGCTCGATCGCGCCGACCGGGCCTTCGGGCGCCCCGGCGCGGAACGCGCCGCAAGCGCGTGCTACTCCGAGAGCCCGATGCGGGCGTGCAGGCGCTTCGCCCAGCGGGGCGCCCAGAACATGACGCGGACGCCCCACGTCATGATCGCGGGCACGAGGAGCATGCGGACGATCGTCGCGTCGAGCAGCACCGCGGCGGCGAGGGCGACGCCGAGCGCCTTGATGAGCGGCAGATCGCCGGTCGCGAAGCCGCCGAACACGATGACGATGATGAGCGCCGCCGAGGTGATGATCCGGCCGGAGCGCTGCAGGCCGCGCGCGATCGCCTCCCTCGGCGGGACGCCCGAATGGAGCAGGTCGATGATGCGCGACAGGATGAACATCTCGTAGTCCATCGCGAGCCCGAAGCCGAAGACGAGGGCGAGCAGCAAGACGATGATGTCGACGCCGTGCACCTGGGACGCGTCGAAGTGCATGATCCCGGCGAGGTTGCCCTGCTCGAAGCCCCAGACGAGCACGCCGACGGCGGCGGAGAGCGAGAGGGCGCTCATCAGCAGCGCCTTGATCGGGACGATGAACGATCCGGTCGCCATGAAGAGGAACAGCAGCGTCACGAGCCCGATGAGCAGCATCGCCCACGGGGCGTCGCGCGCGAGCGACAGGCCGAGGTCGTAGGTCGCGGCGTCCTGGCCGACGACCCAGCCCTCGAGACCGTCCGGTCGGATGTCCCGCAGCCGGGGCACGACGACGACGCCGTCGCGCGGGTCGACGCGGACGTTCGCGATCCAGCCCTCGCCGCGTTCCTGGGCGGCGCCGATGGACCGGATCTCCGCGATCGAGGCGTCCTCGATCGCGTCGCGCCAGGCGTCGAGATCGGCCTCGGAACGCGCGACGAGCGCGACCCGCGGACTCGCCGCGGCGGGGAACTCCTCCCGGATCGTCGTGACGAAGCCGTACTGCGAGGAGGACTCCGGCACGACGTCGACGGCGGAGTTCGCGATGCGCAGCGTCGCGATGGGGCTGCCGAGCAGGAGCAGCGCGGCGATGCACACGAGGGTGACGAGCGCGGGGAAGCGCTGCACCCATCGGGTCAGCCGGGAGAACACGCCCTCCTCCGGCGCGACGTCGCCGAAGCGCAGCAGGAGCCTCCCGACGCCCGGGATGCGGGTCAGCAGTCCCGGCCGGATGAGTCTCGGACCGGCGATGGCGAGCAGGGCCGGCATGAGCGTCGCGGCGGAGCACACGCCGACGGCGGCGACGAGCAGGGCGCCGACGCCGAGCGCCTTGATCGTGGTCGGCTCGAAGAGCAGCAGGCCGGCGGAGGCGATCGCGAAGACCGTCCCGGAGAAGAGCGCGGTGCGCCCGGCCGTGTCGACGGTCCGCCCGACCGCCTTCACGACCTGGCCGCGCAGCAGCCGGCGGTCGGCCGGCTCGGGGCCGAGCGCGCGGAACTCCTCGCGGAACCGCGAGACCATGAGCAGCCCGTAGTCGATCGAGAGGCCGAGGCCGACCGCGGTGACGACGTTGAGCACGGTCGTGTTCACGTCCATGACGTAGGTCATGGCGTAGAGGAGTCCGAAGCCGCCGGCGATCGCGGAGCCGGCTCCGACGAGCGGGAGACCGGCCGCGATGAACCCGCCGAAGACGACGAGCATGATGACGAGCGCGATCGGCAGCGCGACGGTCTCGCCGCGGCGCAGGTCGATCTCGGACTGCTCGAACACGGCGTCGATGAGCTGCGTCGCGCTGCCGACCTCGACGGTCGCGCCGGGGAGAGCCGTCCGCAGCGATGCGGCGGCGGCGCTGAGCGCGTCGATGACCTCGTGCACCGCCTCCTCGGGCACCTCATCGGGGTCCTCGAGCGTCGCGACGAGCAGGGCGCCGCGGCCGTCGTCGGCGATCAGCGACTGCAGGCCGGGGTCGTCGATCTGCTCGAGGACGTCGTCGAAGCCCACGGGCGGGGCGCCGGGCGGGAGCTGCGCGTTCGCCGCCTCGACCTGCGTCCACACGAGCGTCACGGGATCGACGACGGTCAGCTCCCCGTCCCAGTCGACGTCGGCGAGCCTCGAGCGGGCGTCGTCGATGCCGTCCCGCAGCGCCGGGTCGTCGAGGTCGGCGCCGTGCACGAGGAGCGTGACGGGTGCGGTGTCCGTGTCCGAGGCGAGCACGGCCTGGCCGTCCGCCGACTCGGAGTCGACCTCGAAGGCGTCGGTGGAGAGCCGGTCGAAGAGCGTCTGGCCGCCGACGCCGAACAGCGCGATGCCGACGATCGTCACGAGCACGGCGCCCCACGCGGCGATCGCGATCCAGGGGCGGGCGGCGACGGACTCGCCGAGCCGGGCGAGAGGGCGGCGCCTGGCCGCGTGGCGATGCGTCGCGTTCACGCCGTCTCCTGCCTCTGCACGTTCTGCGCTTCCCCAGCGGAGGCGCGGGCTACACCAGGTCGCGCCAGTCGACCGTCGTCCCAGTATCGGCCTCCTCGAGCTGGATGATGCTCATGGTGTCGGTCGGCGGATCGACGATCGTGAGCTCGTCGCGGCGGTGCCGCAGGACCGTGTCGATGTAGCTCGTGAGGGCTTCTGCGAGGGGGACGTCGCGGTTCTCGTTCTCGGAGCGGTACCAGCGGTGGTCGAGGAGCTGGTGGAAGATCTCGGCGCCCTCGAGCTTGCCGCGCAGCTCGCGGGGGATGGCCCGGGTGACCGGCTCGAACACGCGGCTCTGCCATTCGTGCGCGGCGGCCTCCTCGTCGAGACCGGGAGGGAGGCGGGAGCGGTAGGCGTCGAGGTCGTTGAGCAGGCGCCGGGCCTGGTTCTCCTCGGCGTCGATGCCCGTGAGGCGGAGGAGGCGGCGCGAGTGGTGGCCCGCGTCGACGACCTTCGGCTGGATGCGGACCGTCGTACCCGAGTCGTCCGTGCGGATCTCGAGCTCCTCGATGTCGAAGCCGAGGTCGTTGAGCCGCTCGACCCGCTGGTTGATCCGCCATCGCTCCGACTGGCCGAACTCCTCCGTGCCGGTGAGCTCCTGCCAGAGGTCGCGGTACTTCTGGACGATGCGCTCGCTGATCTCGACCGGGTCGATGTCCTCCTCGAGCCGGTCGTCGGCCTGCAGGTCGAGGAGCTCGCCGGCGATGTTGATGCGGGCGATCTCGAGGTCGTGCTCGCGCTGGCCGCGGCTCAGCCCGGCCTCGAAGAGCTCGCCGGTCTCGGCGTCGACGAGGTAGGCGGCGAAGGCGCCGGCGTCGCGGCGGAAGAGCGTGTTCGACAGCGAGACATCCCCCCAGAAGAAGCCGGCGAGATGCAGACGGACGAGGAGGACGGCGAGCGCGTCGACGAGCCGCTTCGCGGTGCTCGGGCGCAGGCGCTGGGAGAACACGGCCCGGTAGGGCATGGAGAACCGCAGATGCCGGGTGACGAGCGCGGTGTCGAGCTCGCGGCCGGCGGCGTCGTGCCGGTTGGCGATGACCGCGAGCGGCTCGACGCAGGGGACCTGGAGGCGGTTCAGGGTGCGGAGCATCTCGTACTCGCGGACGGCGAGGGCGTCGGTCGTCTCCTTGATGGCGACGACGTGGTCGGCGAGGTTGGCGAGCCGCACGATGTGGCGGGAGATGCCCTTCGGCAGCGCCGCGATCTGCTCGTCGGGCCAGCGCTCGAGCGGCTCGTCCCACGGCAGGTCGAGGAGCTGCGGGTCGACCGTGGTCGCGGTGATGCGCAGGGACCCCGGCATCGCTACGCCTCCGTGCCGGTCGGTGCGACGCCGAGGTATCCGGCCACGAACTCGGTGGCCGGCGCGTTCCGCAGCTCCTCGGGCGTGCCGACCTGCTGCAGCACGCCGCGATCGAGCACGGCGATCCGGTCGCCGACCTCGAGGGCCTCGGCCGGGTCGCTCGTGACGTAGAGCGTCGTGACGCCGACGCGGCGCTGCAGCTGCTGGATCTGCCCGCGGGTCTGGACGCGCAGCTCCTCATCGAGGTTCGCGAGCGGCTCGTCCATGAGGAACACCTGCGGGCGCCGCACGATCGCGCGGCCCATGGCGACGCGCTGGCGCTGGCTGCCGGAGATCGCGACCGGCTTCTTGGAGAGGACGGCCTCGAGATCGAGCAGACGCGCGGCCTCCTCGATGCGCGCGACGCGCTCCTCCTTCGGCACGCCGAGGACCTTGAGCGCGAAGCCCATGTTCTCCCCGACGGTCATGTGCGGGTAGAGCGCGTAGGACTGGAAGACCATGGCGATGTCCCGGTCGGCCGCCGCGATGCCGGTGACGTCGAGCTCGCCGATCCAGATCCGGCCGCTGTCGACCTCTTCGAGTCCCGCGAGCATGCGCAGCAGGGTCGACTTCCCGCATCCGGGCGGGCCGAGCAGCACCATGAGCTCGCCGTCGCGCACCTCGAGGTCGATGGAGTCGACGGCCGGCCGCACCGCCCCCGGATAGATGCGCGTCGCGCGGTCGAAGGTGACGGAGGCCATCCGTGCATTGTCCCACGCGTTCCATGGCGCGGAACGCGCTCCCGCGGGCCGAGCAGCCGCCGGAGGCGAGTCGAACTGGTTCCCTGAGCGAGCCGGAGGCGAGTCGAACT
>JAGIAU010000141.1 GCA_017744755.1 Microbacteriaceae bacterium | reverse complement strand
ATCATGAGCTCGCGGAACGCGTCGTCGTCGTGCTCCCCCTGGCCCATCCAGCTCAGGGGGCCATCCGGCCGCCCCTGGAGCTGCCGGAAGTAGCGGAGGTTGAGCTCCGGCGCATCGGGGCCGTCGAGGATCGTGACGGTCGTGTGGACTGTGAGGAAGTCGAAGGCGGGCTCCCAGATGAAGAGCGTCGCCCGCGGGTCGCGGCGCAGCCGCTTCGTGCGGACGCGCTGCTGGGTGCCGCTCGACCAGATCTGCCCGTCGATCACCTGGTAGGCGATCCGCACCGGCTTCGGCAGCCCCGCCTCGTCGACGGTGATGACGGCGGCGGTGCGGTTGGCGCGGACGAACTCGGACTCCGCCGGCGTGAGGCTCATGCCGCGAGCGTATCGCCCGCGCTCACCCCGCCGCGTTCCGCGCGAGCATGAGCGCGTAGTCCTGCCACCACTGGCCGGCGGGCGGGCCGCCGTTGCATTCGCCGTCGGACTGGCCCGGGGTCTTGATCCAGAGGAACGCGTCGACGAAGTCGTCGCCGGTCTCGACCGTCGGCGGCGTGCCGAGCGCCCGGTCCCAGGGGTTGCACCAGTCGCCGGAGTCGGACGGCCAGCCGTTCCGGCTCGTGTCGATGACGATGTGCGGCTCGCCGGGGAGCAGCTTCGCGACCTCGCGGCCGTAGGCGATCTGCTCCTCGGTGCCGCGGAAGTTCGACACGTTGAGGCTGAACCCGGCGGCCTGGGCGACGCCCGCTCGTTCCAGTCGGCCGGCGATGACGTCCATCTGCTTCCAGCCGGAGTGCCCGGCGTCGATGTAGACATCGGCGCCCGCCGCCGTGAGCCGGCCGACGGCCGCCGCGAGCAGGTCGAGCCGCTCGGTGCGCTGCGGCTGCTCGAGGCAGTCCATCTGCGCGATCGCGTCGGGCTCGAGGACGACGATCGCCCGCTCGCCCCGGAGGCCGCTCGCGAACGCGTCGATCCACTCGAGGTATCCGGCCGCGTCGCTGACGGGACCGGCCGACGAGTGCCCGCCGCAGTCGCGGTGCGGGATGCCGTACGCGACGAGGACGGGGATGCCGCCGCGCTCGGCCGCGGCGGTGACGACGCCGGAGACCTGCTCCTGAACGCCCGAGGTCGGCCCGGCGATCCAGGTGGCCAGCGGCTGCGACGCGATCCGCTCGACGAGCGCGCGGTCCTCGTCCGAGAGGGCCGTCGCGGGGTCGGCGAGCATCGCGGCCGGCGCCGACGCCGGGTTCACATCGAGCGGGAGGCCATAGCCGGGATCCGGTGCGGGGGCGGCGACGGGCGCCGTCGTGGTCGGAGCCGGCACGGGCTCCGCCGGCGCGACGGGCCCCGAGCAGGCCGTCAGCGCACCCAGCGCGACGGCCGCGACCGACCAGCCGGCTGCGCGGCGAAGGGGGTTCTGATCGGCGATGCTGTCGGAGATGGCGGTGCCTCCTCGGTTCCGGGGATGTGGCCGTCCCGCGGACGATAGCACCGGGGCATCGGAGGGCCGGGTGCGTTCCCTGCGTCTAGCTGGCAGTCAGCCGGCTGCGATTGAAAACTCAGACAACGCTTCCTAGCGTGGAACCGCCACCGAGCACGATCCACAAGTCAAGACCCCCGTTCGGGGCTCAAGGGAGCGTCCCGTCCCCCGTCCTGCGGACCGCATGTGCGGGCCGCCCGATCCGGAGAGACCGATGGCAATCACACTCGAGACGACGCGCCCGCGACATGCGGCCCCACCCCCCGCCCAGCTGGCCAGGGACGAGCCGATCGTCACGCCCCCCGACGACCGCGAGCTGCTCTGGTACCTGGGGCCGCAGCGCCGCTGGGTCCAGCTCCTCGCCATGACCTCGTTCGCGCTCGCCGCGACGAGTCTCGTGCGCTTCTCGCTCACCTCCAAGTGGCTCTGGCCCCTGCTCGCCTGCCTCGCCGTCAGCGCGATCGCGCTCATCCTCTCGATGCTCTCCGGGCTCCGCCGGCGCCGCGACACGCGCCGCTCCCACCGGGCGGTGGTGCAGGCCTGGGAGCATCGCACGGCCGGACAGGCGCTGCCATCGGTCGACGTGTTCCTGCCGACCTGCGGCGAGCCGCTGGAGGTCCTGCGGAACACGTACACCTATGCGTCGAGGATGCAATGGCGCGGACGGCTCGAGGTCTGGGTCCTCGACGACGCAGCCCGGCCCGAGGTCGAGGAGCTCGCCGGCGAGCACGGCTTCCACTACCGCGTCCGCCCCGATCGCGGCCATATGAAGAAGGCGGGCAACATGCGCTCCGCCTACGACGTGACGGATGGCGACTTCATCGTCGTGCTCGACGCCGACTTCGTGCCGCGGCATGACTTCCTCCGGCACACGATCCCCTACATGGACGATCCGGATGTCGGCATCGTGCAGACGCCGCAGTACTTCTCGACGCGGCCCGACCAGGGCTGGCTGGAGCGGACGGCGGGCGCCACGCAGGAGCTCTTCTACCGCTGGGTGCAGCCCTCCCGCGACCGGTCGAACGCCCCGATCTGCGTCGGCACCTGCGCGGTCTACCGGCGCGCTGCGCTCGAGCAGGCCGGCGGCTTCGCCCAGATCGAGCACTCCGAGGACGTGCACACGGGGATCCAGCTCACGCTGCACGGCTCCAAGGTCCGCTACGTGCCCGTGCTCGTCTCGCGCGGCCTGTGCCCGGACGACCTCTCCGGCTTCCTGAACCAGCAGTACCGGTGGTGCAACGGCTCGATGAGCCTGCTCGCCTCCGGGCACGCGAACCACCGGCCGCTCACGCTCGCGCAGCGCACCGCGTTCTGGTCGGGCTTCCTGTACTACATCAGCACGGCGATCAACGTCTTCGTGCTGCACGTGCCCGGCGTCATCATGGCCGCGTTCTTCCCGACGGAGGTCCGCGCCGAGCACTACATCCCGTTCCTCGCCGGCGCATGGATCTACTTCGTGCTCATGCCGCGCATGATGCACTCGCACTGGCGGTTCGAGGTGCTCCGGGTGCAGATGGCCTACTCGTTCTGCCATGCCCTCGCGATCATCCACCACGTCACGGGGCGCACGGTCGGCTGGGTGGCGACGGGCGCCGTCGGCCGGCGCAGCCCGCTCGCCGCCCGCATCGCCCGCCTCGGCTTCGTCGCGATCACGGCGACCGTCGCGCTCTCCTGGATCGCGTTCGGCGCCGACGTGGTGACCTACGGCTGGTCCGAGTTCTGGGCGATGGGCGTCTTCCTCGGCGCCTACACCTACCTCGCCCTCCCCCTCGCGTGGGAGTTCGCCCGGATCGCCGCGCGCGATCTGCGGAAGGAGCGCTGAGCCATGATGATGGACGACCGCCACCGCCCTGGTGGCAGCCCCTCCGCGGATCAGCGCCAGGCGCGCGACGAGCGCGGCCCCTACGACGGCCGCATCGCCTGGATCGAGGTCATCGCCTACACGGCGCTCATCGGCCTCATCGCGCTCCTGGCGACCGGCTGGTTCGACGTCCTGCTCCCCTGGACCTGAGCGGGAGGACAGAACGCGCATGAGCGGCACGACATCCCTGCCCGCCGCGGCCGGCACCCCCGCCATCGCGGACCCGCCCGCCACCGGGCCTGCCCGCGACTACTTCCGCACCGACGTCGAGGGGCTGCGCGCGATCGCGTGCGGCGCCGTCGTCGCCTTCCACGCCGCCCTGCCGGGCTTCGCGGGCGGCTTCGTCGGCGTCGACATCTTCTTCGTCATCTCCGGCTTCCTCATCACGGGCCTCATGCTCCGCGAGCACCAGCGCACGGGACGGATCTCGTTCAAGAGCTTCTACGCCCGGCGCGCGCGGCGCATCGTGCCGGCCGCCGCGCTCGTGCTCGTGGTGACCGCCGTCGCCGCGCTGCTGATGCAGCCGATCCTCGCCGCCTTCAACACGACGAAGAGCGTGCTCGCCTCCGCCGTGTTCTTCTCCAACTGGCACTTCATCGACCTCGGCACCGACTACTTCACGGAGTCGGCGGCGGAGAGCCCTGTGCTGCACTACTGGTCGCTCGCGGTCGAGGAGCAGTTCTACTTCGTCTGGCCGGCGCTCGTCGTGCTCGGCTTCTTCCTCGCAGGCCGGCTGCGCGTGCCGTCGATCCACATCGTCGCCGGCGTGCTCCTGCTCGTCACGGTCGCCTCGATCGTGCTGTCCGCGCTGCAGACGGAGACCGACCCGGCCGTGGCGTACATGAGCACGTTCACCCGCGCGTGGCAGTTCGGCATCGGCGGGCTGCTCGCCGTCGTCGCGCCGTGGATCGAGTCGCATGCCGGCTCCCTCGGCGTGCGGCTCGCGGGCATCGCGGTCGGCTGGATCGGCCTCGCCCTCGTCGTCGTGTCGATCGTGACGTACTCGGAGCAGATGGCCTTCCCCGGCACGCTCGCGCTGCTGCCGACGCTCGGCACCGCGGCGATCATCGCGAGCGGCTGCGTGCTGCACGCGACCGGCAAGTCGGTCGGCCGGGTGCTCGCGCTCCGGCCGCTGCGCTTCATCGGCAAGGTGTCCTTCGCCTGGTACCTGTGGCACTGGCCCGTGCTCGTGCTCGCCGAGGGCGTGCTGGGTCCGCTGCCGATCCGGTGGAAGGTCGTGCTCGCCGCGTTCTCCTTCTTCCTCGCCGTCCTGACGCTGCTCGTCCTCGAGCAGCCGATCTCCCGGTGGAAGGAGCTCGGGCGCCGGGCCTCCGCCGGCATCGCCGTCGGCGTCCTGTCCGTCGTCGCCGCCGTGACGACGGCGCTGCTCGTCGGCCAGACCGCCGTCGCGCGCGTCACCTCCGGCGACCTCACGGCGACGCTCGACGAGACGAGCATCCAGCAGGTCTTCGGCCCCGACACGGGCGCGCACGCCGGCCCGGTCACCCCGGACCCGATCGCCGCGGTGCAGGACGCGCCGCTGCCGGAGGAGTGCCTGCTCACGGAGGAGACGGACCGCGTCATGGCCTGCCAGACGGGCGTCATCGGCGGCGCGCCGATCGTCCTGCTCGGCGACTCGCACATGCACCAGTGGCTCCCCGCCTTCCAGGAGCTCGCCGAGCAGCGCGACTGGGAGCTGAACGTCTACACCCGGGCCGGCTGCCCCGTCGCCGACATCGCCCCGCGGCCCGACGACAGCCGCTTCTCGCAGCCGTACTGCACGCAGTGGCGGCAGGACGCGCTCGCCGAGATCCAGGCGATGCAGCCGAACCTCGTCTTCGTCTCGCAGCTGCACACCTACGTCCCGGACCAGACCGAGATGCTGGACGCCTGGACGAAGTCGCTCGACGCGCTCCGCACCACGGGTGCACCGATCGTCTACCTGCGCGACACGCCGCACCCCGTCGAGGATGTGCCGACCTGCGTGTCGGCGGCGATCGACGACTGGGACGCGTGCAAGTTCGCGCATGACGGCATGGCGGAGCCGGTCGTGCCGGAGGCGCTGACGGGCGCGCAGCCCGGCATCACGGTCGTCGACCTCATCCCGTACTTCTGCACCGACCAGCAGAACTGCGCCGTCGTGAGGAACGGCCTCCTGCTCTTCCGCGACGACTCGCACATCACCGCGACCGCGGCGCGCGCCTTCGTCCCGGTGCTCGAGGACACGCTCGAGACGAGCGGGCTGATCCCGGTCAGGTAGGACGCGCCCGCGCCTGGGAGACGACACAGCGTCGCGAAATCCCGCCGAAACGAGCGCGTCCTACGCTGAAGCCATGTCCGCCTGGTCGACCCTGCGCGCCACGACGCGCGCGGTCGCCGCGCTGCCCGCCGACGCCCCGGCGATCGAGCGCGCCGCGGAGGCGCTCGCCGGCCGGCGCGTCGCCGTGCTGACGGGCGCCGGGATCTCCACCGACTCCGGCATCCCCGACTATCGCGGCCGCGGGACGCCCGTGCGGACGCCCATGTCG
>JAGIAU010000140.1 GCA_017744755.1 Microbacteriaceae bacterium | reverse complement strand
CGGGGGCGATGAGCATGCCGCCGCCGATCGAGCGGTTGTTCGCGATGCTGACGAGCACGGCCTCGACCTCGAGGACGCCGCCGTCGTGCTCGATCCGGTACGGGATGGGCCGCAGCGAGGCGAGCTCGCGGAGGATCGCGAACGTGTACCGCGAGCCGCCCTTCGGGAAGCGCATGCGGTTCGCCCGCTCGTTGACGAGCGAGTCGAAGCCGGCGGAGACGGCGCCGGCGAAGCGCCGCGATGCGCGTTCTCCGCCCTCGTCCCATCTCGCGACTCCGGTGTCGAGCGTGACGGGCTCGCCGTCGAGCGCGTGCACCAGCCCCGCGACCGCGGCATCGACGTCGTGCTCCGGGATCGAGAACGTCTTCGCGAGATCGTTCCCCGTCCCCGTCGGGATGAGGGCGAGCGGGACCGGCGTGCCGCCGACGAGGCCCGCGCCGAGGTGCACCATGCCGTCGCCGCCGATCACGACGAACGCGTCGGGGCCGGTCTGCAGCTCCTCGCGGGCGCGTTCCGCCAGCAGCTGCCAGGTGGGCGCGACAAGCGGGCGGACCTCGTGGCCGGCGGCCCGCAGCAGCTCGACGGCCCGCGGTCCGGCATCGCGGGCGCGCCCGAACGACGCATTCGGGTTGATCGCGACGAGGAGGCGGCGCTGCACCCGCTCAGCGTAGCGGCGCGCCGATCTCGATCCGTTTTCAGGGACAGGAGGGGGTATGAGCGCGTATTGCGCTCATACCCCCTCCTGTCCCTGAAAACGGATCGAAGCACACGCGGGGGCGGGGTCCGGGGCGCTCAGCGCTTGGCGAGGGCGTCCTCGGCGGCGACCCAGCCGAGCATGGCGCACTTGACGCGGGCGACGAACTTCGCGGCGCCCTCCAAGGCGATCGCGTCGCCGAGCAGGTCCTCGTCGACGGGGATCTCGCCGCGCGAGCGCATCGACGCGCGGAACGACTCGATCCGCTCCCCCGCCTCGGCGGCGGTCAGCCCGGGCAGCTGCTCCGCGAGGATCGACATCGAGGACTGCGACACCATGCAGCCGCGACCGGTCCAGTGCGCATCCGTGATCGTGTCGCCGTCGAGCGTGAGCTGCAGGGTCACCTCGTCGCCGCACGTCGGGTTGAGCTGGTGGGACTCGACCGTCGCGCCCTCCTGCAGCCCGTAGTGCCGCGGGTGCTTGACGTGGTCGACGATGATCTCCTGGTACAGGGACTCGACGTCCGAACTCATGCGAGCCTCCGGAAGAACTCGATCGCGCCCGGCAGGGCCGCGAGGTAGGCGTCGACCTCGTCGGGGGTCGTCGCGAGGTAGGCGCTCGCCCGCGTCGACGCGGTGACGCCGAGCCGGCGGTGCAGCGGCTGCGCGCAGTGGTGGCCGACGCGGACGGCGATGCCCTGCGCGTCGAGGTGCTGGCCGAGGTCGTGCGCATGGATGCCGGGCACGTCGATCGCGGCGAGCCCGGTGCGTTCGACGTCCTCGCCCACCGGACCCAGGATGCGGACGCCGTCGATCTGCTGCAGGCCGGCCAGGAGCCGCGCGCCCAGCTCGGCCTCGTGCGAGGCGATGCGGTCCATGCCGACGCGCGCCAGGAAGTCGACGGCCGCGCCGAGGGCGATCGCCTGCGAGACGCGCTGCGTGCCGGCCTCGAAGCGCTGCGGCGGCGGGAGGAACTCGGCGCCCTCCATCGTCACGGTCGTGATCATCGAGCCGCCGGTGAGGAACGGCGGCATCGCGGCGAGGTGCTCGCGGCGGCCGTAGAGCACGCCCACCCCGGTCGGCCCGAGCATCTTGTGGCCCGAGAAGGCGGCGAAGTCGACGCCGAGCGCGTGCAGGTCGAGCGGGAGGTGCGGCGCCGACTGGCAGGCGTCGAGCACCGCGAGCGCGCCGACGGCGTGCGCGCGGGCGACGAGGTCGGCGACGGGCTGCACCTCGCCGGTCACGTTCGACACGTGAGCGAAGGCGAACACGCGGGTGCGCTCGGTCAGCAGCTCGTCGAGCAGGTCGAGGCGGAGCCGGCCGTCGTCGTCGACGGGCACGTAGCGGAACGTCGCGCCCGTGCGGGCGGCGAGCTCCTGCCATGGGATGAGGTTCGCGTGGTGCTCGAGCTCGGTCGAGAGGATCTCGTCGCCGGGGCCGAGGCGGAAGCGCTCGGCGGCGGGGCCCCCGCGGCCGAGGGAGGCGTTCCCGATCGAGTAGGCGACCGCGTTCAGCGCCTCGGTCGCGTTCGAGGTCCAGACGATCTCGTCGGCTCCGGCCCCCACGAAGGCGGCGACCTTCGCGCGAGCGGCCTCGAACTCCTCCGTCGCCTCCGCCGCGAGCGTGTGCGCGCCGCGGTGCACGGCGGCGTTGCGGTGCTCGACGTAGTCGACCTCCGCCTCGACGACCTGCCGCGGGCGCTGCGAGGTCGCGCCCCAGTCGAGATAGACGAGGTCGTGGCCGTTGACACGCTCGGCGAGGATCGGGAAGTCGGCGCGGATGGCGGCGAGCTCCGTCGCGCTGAGTGCTCCTGCGGTCGCGGTCCCGGACATTGCGATGCTCCTGTCGTTCGGCCCGAACGAGTCAACCACGCCGGGCTCCAGGATGTTCCGAACGCGGGGAACATGCGGCGCGGTGTCCCGGTCCCCTAGGCTCCGAGCGTGGCGCTGCTCGGGCACTTCGGCTTCTCCTGGATCGGCGCGGCCTTCCTCCTCGGCCTGTTCGTCCCGAATCTGATCTGGGCGTCCGCCGCCCGGCCGGCCGGCTACGACCCGAGCGGCGAGTCCCCCGTGCTCCAGTGGTTCGAGCGCATCGGCCAGGCGCTCACGGTGGCCGCGGCGCTGCTCCTCGCCGACACGAACCCCGGCCCCTGGTCGCCGTGGAGCTGGTGGCTCGTCGCCGCGGTCGTCTGCATGGCGCTCTATGAGGCGGCGTGGATCCGCTACTTCGCGAGCGCGCGGACGATGGCGACGTTCTACCGGCCGTTCCTCGGCGTGCCGGTGCCGCTCGCGACGCTGCCGGTCGCGGCGTTCCTGCTCCTCGCCGCCTACGGCCGACTGCTGACGCTCGCCCTCGCGGTCGTCGTGCTCGGCATCGGGCACATCGGCATCCACATGCGGCACGCGCGCGAGTCGACGGCCGCCGCGCGAGGCTGACGGGCGCCGTCGATCCCCTGGAACGCCCAGGCTGCGCTGCTACGGTCCGTCCCCGAGATGTTCTCCGCGACCACCCGGCACCCGAGCCGGCGAGCGGGCGGCCTGCGACCGGCGGCCGTGCTCGCCGCGAGCGGCGCTGCCCTCCTGCTGCTCATCGGAGCCGTGACGCCGTACCGCGATCCGGCGACGGCGGCCGAGGCGGCCCGCCAGGCCGAGGCGCTCGACGACCAGTCGCTCGACGTCTCGACCGTCGCGCTGCCGTCCGTCGCCGAGCGCGACGCGCCCGCCGCGGAGGTAAGCCCGGCCCGGCAGAAGGCGATCCTCGTCGCCGACCACACCAATTACTCGTGGGCGAAGCTCATCCTCTGGTACGGGGGCTGGCCGATCACCGACGCCGCCGTCACCACGATCGTCCGCTGGATGCGCCAGGAGAACGGCGTCGACAATTGGTGGAACCGGAACAACCCGCTGAACAACGGCTGGGGCATCGGCGACTACATGGCTTCCAACGAGAACCTCGACATGGCGGCGATGAACGTCGCGGACGCGCTGAACTCGCTCGGCGGCTACGCCGGCATCCGTGCCGCGCTCGCCGTCGGCACCGGCTCCCCCGACGACATCTGGTATGCGATCTGGAACTCGAGCTGGGCCTCCGGCCACTACAACGGCGGAACGCACTACTCGACGGCGCCGGTCCCGGAGGTCGTCGCGCCCGCGGAGGCGTGGGGCATCTGAGCGGCGCCGCTCACGAGCGCGTCGCCCGAGCCGATAGGTTGGACGGCATGGCAGGCAAGCGACCCGGTGGCGTGACGTTCGTGGTGGTCCTCGTGATCATCCTCGGGATCCTGCAGCTCCCGTCGGGGCTGCTCTCCCTGTCGCAGTCGCTCGGCGGCGCGCCGAACTGGTTCGCGAACGGCGTCGCCGACGGGCAGCTCCTCGCCTACGCGATCGTGAAGATCGCCTTCGGCGTCGGCCTCATCGTCCTCGGCGCGACGCTCGGCTCCGGCAGCCAGGTCGCCCGCGTCCTCACGACGATCGTGCTCGCGCTGAACATCGCCTCGTCGTTCTTCGGCATCACCTTCGGGGGCTTCGAGCTCGTCGGCTCGGTGCTCGGCTGGATCCTCGCGCTCATCGCGCTCATCCTGCTCTACACGAAGAGGGCGAACGCCTTCTTCCGCTGATCGGCGCAGGCCCCCTTGCCGGTCGCTACTGCGCGACCGGATCGGCCGTGTCCGACTGCCAGTCCGCGTAGCTGAGGTAGTAGAGCTCGGTGTGCGAGTAGCCCGCCATCACCAGCGCCGACGCGACGAGCGAGGAGCGCGCGCCGTCCTGGCAGTACACGATGACGCCGTCGCCCGGCTCGATGCCGCGGGCGGCGAACACCTCGCGCAGCTCCTCGATCGGCAGCAGACTGCTCGGCGCGGTCGCGGGGTCGAGGAGCTCGGTCATCGGCAGGTTCACGGCGCCGGGGATGTGGCCGCCGCGCGTGACCGGCGGCAGCAGCCTGGCGCCGTCGAACTCCTCCGGCGAGCGCACGTCGAGGATCACGGCTCCGCCCTCGGCCACCGCCTCCGCCACGACGTCGCGCGTCGCGACCGGGATGGGCGGCTGGGTGATCGTCGCCTGGAATCCGACCGGCTCCGGGGCGGCGGGCGAGCCGGCGGTCGCGATGCCGTGGTCCGCCGCGACCGTCTCGAGCGCCGGCCAGCCGCCGTCCACGAGATACGTCTCCTCGACGCCGAAATGGGCCAGCAGATAGCGCACCCGCGACGCGAACTTCAGCTCGCCGTCGTCGTAGACGACGACCGGCCGATCCGCCGCGATCCCCAGCGCGCCGATGCGCTGCGACCAGCCCGCGGTGTCATCCAGCTCCGCCTGCGAGTCGCTCGCCAGATGCCAGTCGTCCTGGTCGACCGCGAGCGCGCCGTCGAGATAGCCGGGCTGGGACGCCTCCAGCGTCGAACCGACTGCGATGAGGGCGGCGCCCTCGTCGAGCAGCGCGGGGACGTCGGCAGCGGCGATCACAAGGATCGGCGTCGCGAGGGGCCGGTCGTCCGCCGTCGGCTCCGCAGTCGGCGCGGACGTCGGCGCTGGCCCCGGCTCCGACGCGGGCCCGGCGCAACCGGTGAGCAGCGCGGCGGTCAGCGCGAGCGCCGCCGTCACGGCGGCGGCGAGCGGTGCGATTCCCCCGGATCGAGCCATGCGCACGATTCTGCCAGCGCGGCGGGCCGTCGCGCTGAAGCGGCCGGATGCCGAGGCGCTCGATTCGCCGCCGCAATGGGCCTAGGCCGCTCGCAGCAGCCTCGGAGACCGGTCACACTCGAGCGCTCGACACGAGCCTGCCTGGCTGGGGCCATCAGACCCGGTTCAAACCATCATGGTTTGAATAAGGACAGTCTGGCTGGGGTGCCTGGACTCGAACCAAGAACAACTGAACCAGAATCAGCCGTGTTGCCAATTACACCACACCCCAATGTGGCACCCGGGAGGCCCGGGCCGACATGAGAGTCTAGCAAACAACCAGCAGGGTCCGTCGCGCAGCGACGGCTCAGAACGGATCGCAGTAGACCATCCTGGTGTCCGGTCCCAGGTAGCTCGCGGCCGTCGCCACGTTGCTCACGGCGTGGATGAGCACGTCGCCCGCGGCCATCGCCTCGGCATCGCGCCACACTTCCCACGCGAGCCGCGGAGACCACGAGCGCGGGTCCGCCGCACGCAGGTGCTGGAGCTGCCAGCCTTCGCTGGCCTGCTC
>JAGIAU010000013.1 GCA_017744755.1 Microbacteriaceae bacterium | reverse complement strand
CCGCTCCGCCGGCTCGCGTCGCGGCGAGGGCGCCCAGACCGGCTCGCACGCCCCCGCGTTCCGCAGCGTCTACAGCACCCAGACCGGCGCCGGCGTCACCCGCGACGCCTCCGCCGGCGCGCAGGGCGGCGGCCAGCGCCGGCAGGGCCGCCGCGCCTCCCGCCCCTGAGCGGGAGCAGAACGCGCCCAGGCGCGTTCTGCTCCCTCCCTCCGCTCCAGTGCCAGTTGTGGCTGCTCCGTGTGAGCAGTTCCAGCCACAAGTGGCACCGGAAGGGGGACGGGGCGCCCGCTGAAGCTGAAACTCGGCTGAAACGCGCGAAACCCGCGTAATAGGCCCGCCCGCCTCGACTCCTCCCACCGCAAGCAGTACCGAGGAGGACCGATGAAGCTCCGGAACATCACCAAGACGCATGGCGGACGCATCCTGCTGGCCGCGGTGCCCGCGGTCGCGGCGGCGACGCTCGTGACGGCGGGGGTCGCGCAGGGCGCGGTGCCCGTGTCGTTCTCGATCTCGGGCAGCCAGTTCAAGCTGAGCGCCGACTCGCTCGACGGCACCGGGTTCTCCCAGTACGCGGGCGTCGCGACCGACTCCGCGGGCGTCGAGCACGCCGTCATCAGCGCGAACATCGGGCAGGCCGAGATCGTGAACCTCTGCCAGTCCGTCGTCACGGAGACGCCGCTCGGCACGGTCGGCGTGATGATCACGGCCGGCGGCGGCGGCGCGCCCGTCACGGCGACGGGCCTGCAGATCGGCATGAGCGACCTGCAGGGCGACGCGTCGTTCTCGAACATCCGGATCGGCGTCGACGGCTCCGCGGTCAGTACCGACATCAAGGGCGGCGCGGGCGACTTCGCGCAGGACTCCGACACGATCCACATCGACGGCCTCCGCCAGACGGCGTGGCTCACGCAGGCCGCCGTCTTCGAACTGAAGGGCATGCACGTCCAGATCACGGGAGGCGACGAATGCTTCTGAGCGCAGAACGCACGACACGCGCCCCCGGCGCGCTCCGCCGCGGCTGGCGCGCCTTCCGCACCTGGACGCGCGGGCGTCCGTTCATCGGCGGCCTGCTGCTGATGCTCTCCGGCGGCGCGATCTTCCTGTCGACCCAGATGGATCTGGGGAACATCCGCGTGCAGATGGGCATCGAGGGCTTCCAGGCGGTGCTCATCCCCGCCGGGCTCGCGCTGCTCGGCCTGCTCGCCATCGTGACGCCGGCGCAGCATCTCTTCTACGGGATCCTCGCGCTCATCGTCGCGGTCTACTCGATCATCGGCGTGAACCTCGGCGGCTTCTTCGTCGGCATGCTGCTCGGCGTCATCGGCGGCATCCTCGTCGTCGCATGGCTGCCGCTCCGGGGGCGCGCGGAGGCGCGGTCCACGCGGGAGGGAGCGCGGGCATCGTGATCCGCCGCCGAGTCGCCTGGGTGACGGGGCTCGTCCTCGCCGCGGCCGGCGCAGCGGGCTCCACGGTGCCCGCGGCTCCCGCGCTCGCGGCCGATCCGCTGCCGCCCTGCTTCCCCAGCCCGGAGGGCGGGCTCGCGCAGCCGCTCGTGCCGGATCCGGCGACGGGCCAGCTGACCCTGCCGGCGGTGCCGCTCGTGACCGGCCTGCTGCGGCTCCCGGGCGTGGTCTACTGCGATCCGGGGCTGCCGCTGCCGGAGCTGATCGACGGGCAGCCGATCCTGCCGGGGCTGCCGCCGCTCGACCTGCCGGACGTGCCGCTGCCGCCGATCCCGGTGCCGGAGCTGCCGCCGCTGCCGGGCCCGATGGGACCCGTCGTCGACGGCGTGCTCGACCCGGTGCTCGGGGGCGTTCCCGTCCTCGAGGTCCCGCTGCCGGGCGAGGTCGCCGCCGCGGCGCCGGTCGTGCTCGATGAGGAGGCGCCGCTCTTCACCCAGCCCGCCGCGCAGGCCGGCGCGGACTCGATCTCCATCTCGGGCCTGCAGTCCGTCTCGATCGTGAAGGTCCGCACATCCTCGGGCGAGGTGCCCGTCGTGCGGATCCTCGCCGATGCGGTCGCGATGGACGGCTTCATGCTCGACGTGCGGCCGAGCGCGGACAGCGCCGCGGCGGTGAACGACTCCGCGCGCCTCGAGCTGAACGGCCACGTCCGCGTCTACCTGCAGTCGCTCACCGCCACCGGCCCGGGCGGGCTCGCGATCAACCTCCTCGCGCCGACCCCGGTGCCGGGGGACGAGCTGCCGCCGGCGCTCGTCCGGGCGACGTTCGGGCTCGTCGGCGCGACCGCGGATTCGAGCGTCTGGGCCGACACGCATCTGCGCATCGTGGAGTAGAAGCTACTCGACGCCCGGATCGGCTCCGCACCGCTAGCGTGGGAGTCGTCGCGTGGGGCGCGGGGTCCCGCTGCGCATTTGGAGGCTCCTGTGGAGATCGCGCTCTGGGTGGTCGGCGGTCTCGCCGCACTGCTCTTCCTGCTGACCGGGCTGCTGAAGCTCGTGCTGCCGAAGGCGCGGCTGCGCGGCATGGGCATGGCGTGGGCGGAGCGGTTCCGCGGCTGGGTCGTCCGGCTGATCGGCCTGCTGGAGCTGCTCGGGGCGGCGGGCATCGCCGTCGGCCTCTTCGCGCGGCCGCAGTGGGCGCCGCTCGCCTGGTGGCTGATCGCCGCGGCCGCGCTCGGCCTCGTCATCGTCATGATCGGCGCCGTGGTCTCGCATCTGCGCCACAAGGAGACGCCGGTCCCGCCGATGGTGCCGGGCGGTCTCGCGCTCGTCGCGGGCGTCCTCGCCGTGGTCCTGGCGACCGGCTGGCCGGGCGGCGTGCCCGCCCCGACCGTCCCGGTGCCCGCGAACGCGCTGTGGACCGGCGACACGAAGCCGGATCCGGTGCCGCAGGAGCACGTCGTCCTCGAGGTCCCGAAGGACATGTACCGGCACCTGAACACACCGACCGAGTGGTGGTGGCACATCGGCACGCTCCGCGCCGGCGACCGGGTGTTCGGCTTCGAGATCAACGCAGCCTCGTTCGTCGGGCAGGGCTTCGCGATGACGCAGGTCTCGCTGAGCGACGTCGAAGCCGAGGAGCACTACGAGCGGACCCAGGTCTACGTCGCGAAGCCGGTCGGCGGCTTCGACGTGTCGACGTGGGCGGAGGGCGACCCGTCGAAGGACTGGTACGCCCGGCTCGGCGACCCCGAGGCGCTCGTCGGCGGCTTCAGCGTCACGAGCGCAGGCGAGGGCTACACGAGCGCGCCCGAGGTGCGCATCGAGGGCGACGGTTCGGGCGCCGCGGCGATGGCGGTGCTCGACGGCGAGGGCGGCGTGGGCCAGATCGTGCTCCTGCAGCCCGGCAGCGGCTACACGACCCCGCCGACCGTGACGCTCGTCGGCGGGGGCGGATCCGGCGCGACCGCGGTCGCCGTCCGCAACGCGGTGGAGATGACGGCGCCGCAGGCCGATCCCAGCCAGGACATCCGGGTCCGCACGACGCTCGTCGACAACGACTCGCTGACCCCCGTCGAGTTCGACCTCACGTTCTCGCAGCAGGGCCGCCCGTTCTGGGTGTGGGGCACGGGCGTCGGGCCGAAGGCGACGGTGCAGAGCCTCACCGAGGACAACTACTACTTCTCGTACACGAACCTCGCCGCCTCCGGCACGATCACGATCGACGGCGAGGTCTACGAGGTCAGCGGCAAGACGTGGATGGACCACGAGTACGGCGACTTCGGCGACGGCACCGACTCGGGCCGCGTCCGCTGGCTCCTGCAGGACATGCAGCTCGCGAACGGCTTCACGATCTCCAATGCCGGCATCATCGGCGAGGGTTTCAAGCCCGAGATCGGCGTCGCCGTCGACGGCTACGCGACGATCCAGGACCCCGACGGCGAGATCTACTACGTCGCGAGCACGATCACCCCGGTCGGCGAGCTCTGGACGAGCCCGGCGACCGGCGTCGCCTACGCGCAGCAGTTCCGGGTGCAGATCCCGTCATTCGACGCCGACATCGTCGTGTCGACGCGGGTGCAGGACCAGGAGTTCGCGATCCCCGGCGCCTCGATCTACGAGGGCACCGCGGAGCCGGAGGGCACGTTCCTCGGGGACGACGTGTCGGGCGACGCCTGGATCGAGCAGGCGTTCTGAGCCGGAGCGGGCGCAGAACGCGCTCCTCGGGGAGCACGTTCTGCGCGGCCGGTCAGTCGCGCGGGACGCGCCAGGCGGCGGCGAGGTTCGCGCGGAGCTCCTCGGCGTTCTGCCGGATGCCGTAGCCGGGGCGGTCGCGCTCGATGCGCCACGACTCGCTGAGCGGCCCGATGCTGACGGCGTCGTAGCCGAGCTCGTCGTAGAGGCGGGTGACGAAGTCGATCGCCGCCGGGTCGTCCGAGGCGGTCGCGATGGCGCGGCGGTTCGGCGTGCCGGCGGGGGTGCCGTCCGTCGGGATCTCCGCGGCGCCGATGTGATTGAAGCCCTTGACGACCGTCGAGGCCGGCAGGTGCTCCTGGAGGAGGCCGGAGGTGGTGGCCTCGCCCTTGTCGAGCGCCTCGATGTGGCCGTCGCGCTCCCAGTAGTAGTTGTCCGCGTCGATGACGATCTTGCCGGCGAGCGGCTCGACGGGGATGTCGCCGATCGACTTGAGCGGCACCGCGACGAGGACGACCTCGCCGGCCTCCGCCGCCTCCTGGACGGTCGCGGCGCGGGCGTTCGGCCCGAGCTGCGCGACGAGCGCCTCGAGCGTCTCCGGGCCGCGCGAGTTCGCGATCACGACGTGATGGCCGTGCGCGATCACCGCCTCCGAGACGGCCGTGCCGATGTTCCCTGCTCCGATGATGCCGAACGTGGTCATGCGAGGCCCAACCCGCCTGGGACGTTCCTATTCCCGCCGGCTCAGGCCGGGGCGATCGCGTCGATCGCGGCGAGCTCCTCCGCGCTGAAGCGCGTGTTCTCCACCGCCCCGAGGTTCTCATCGAGCTGTGCCACGGAGGAGGCCCCGATCAGCACCGAGGTGATGCGCGGCTCGCGCAGCAGCCAGGCGAGCGACATCTGCGCGAGCGTCTGGCCCCGCGCGACGGCGAGCTCGTGGAGCGCGTGCACCTGGGCGAGCGTCTCGTCCGGCAGCGTCGCCGCGTCGAAGGTGAAGCGCTTCGTCGTGTGCGCCGCGTAGCGGTCCTGCAGGAACTTGCCGGTGAGCAGGCCCTGCTGCAGGGGGGAGAACGCGATGACGCCGAGCCCCGTCTCCTCGACCGCGTCCAGCAGGCCGCCCTCGACCCAGCGGTCGAGGATGTTGACCTTCGGCTGGTGGATGACGAGCGGGGTGCCGAGGCGGACGGCGATCGCGTGGGCGGCCCGCGTCTCCTCAGCGGAGTAGGAGGAGATGCCGACGTAGAGCGCCTTGCCGCTGCGGGCGATCTGATCGAGCGTGCCGATCGTCTCCTCGAGCGGGGTCGAGGGGTCGGGGCGGTGCGAGTAGAAGATGTCGACGTAGTCGGTGCTCAGCCGCTCGAGCGACTCGTTCAGGGAGTCCACGAGGTACTTCCGCGAGCCGCGGTCGCCGTAGGGGCCGGGCCAGTGCGGCCAGCCGGCCTTCGTCGACACGACGAGCTCGGAGCGGTACGGGCGGAGGTCCTCCCGCATCGCGCGGCCGAAGTTCGTCTCAGCGGAGCCGTGCGGCGGGCCGTAGTTGTTCGCCAGGTCGAAGTGGGTGATGCCGCGGTCGAAGGCGTGCCGGATGATCTCCCGTTGCGCGTCGAACGGGCGGTTGTCGCCGAAGTTCCACCACAGGCCGAGCGACAGCGGCGGCAGCAGCAGGCCGCTGCGACCCGAGCGCCGGTAGGCGAGGTGCTGGTAGCGGTCGTCCGCCGCGGCGTAGGGGCGGTGGATGTCGGGGACGCCTCCGTCGAAGCGCACCTCCCGCTCGGGGAGAACGTTCTCGCTCATGCCATCACGCTACCCGCGCGTTCCCTCGCCCGGCTCGGTGCCGGCTCGTGCTCAGCGGAACGGGTTGACGACCACGACGCCGTCGTAGTCGCGTCCGTCCGCGAGATCCTCGGAGAGCAGGGTCGAGCAGCCGAGTGCGCTCGCCGCGGCGATGATGGCCGCGTCCCAGTAGGAGACGCCGTGCCGGCGCCGGACGTCGAGCGCGCCGAGCACGACGCCGAGGGTCGTCTCCTGGAGCGGGAAGCGCGTGAACGACTCGATCAGGCCGCCGGCCTGCTCATGGGTGAGCGCGCCGTCGCGGGATGGGCGCGTCGCCTGCACGTAGAACTCCTGGAGGACCTGGGTCGAGAGGGCGAGATCTCCGTCGCGGAGGATGCGCCGGGCCGTCTCGCGCTTGGCCTCCTCGTCCTCGGCGGTGCTCACGGCGTAGAGCAGGACGTTCGTGTCAACGAAGCGCGGCGCGCTCATGGCTCTCATCCCGGCTCAGCCGCCCGTTCGCGCGGAATCCGGCGATCGAGTCGAAGATGCGCTCCTGCTGCGCCTCGAGCCGACGGAACTCGCCGCCCGTGTCGGCGAGGCGCTCGAGATAGCCCGTCACGAGCGCGCTGACCGAGGCGCCGAGCTCGGCCGCCGCGATCCGCGCGCCGCGATACACCTCGTCCGGGACCGTGACGGTGATGTTCTTCACAGGAACACAGTAGCACAAGAACACAGCGCCCCGTCGCGGCCCGCCCCCTGTTCATTTGACGCGAGCCGCCCCGGCCCCCAGACTGGATGCGTGACCTTCACCTGTCGTTGTTGTCGCTGAGCGCGGCGCTCGATCGAGCGCGCCTCCTGACGACCGACGACAGCCCGCCTCGCCGCGCAGCCGCGCGCGACGGCATGACCTGAGAGAACACATCAAGTGCGCACCGCAGACAGCGTCGCCGAGCTCATCGGCGGCACCCCCCTCGTCCGGCTGAACCGCGTCACCGACGGCATCGCCGCGACCGTGCTCGCCAAGGTCGAGTACTTCAATCCCGGCGGCTCCGCGAAGGACCGCATCGCCCGCCGGATCGTCGACGCGGCGGAGGCCGACGGCCTCCTGCTGCCCGGCGGCACCATCGTCGAGCCGACGAGCGGGAACACGGGCGTCGGCCTCGCCCTCGTCGCCATCGAGCGCGGCTACCGGATGGTCTTCGTCGTCCCGGACAAGTTCGCGGGGGAGAAGGTCGCGGTGCTGCGCGCGTACGGCGCCGAGGTCGTCGTCGTCCCGGCGAGCGTCCCGCCGGAGCACCCGGACTCGTACTACTCGACCGCGGCGCGGCTCGCGCAGGAGATCCCGGGCGCGTTCATGCCGAACCAGTTCGCGAACCCGAACGGCCCGCGCTCCCACTACGAGACGACCGGGCCGGAGATCTGGCGCGACACCGACGGCCTCGTCACGCACTTCGTCGCCGGCGTCGGCACGGGCGGCACGATCAGCGGCACGGGCCGCTACCTGAAGGACGTGTCGAAGGGCGCCGTCCGCGTCGTCGGCGTCGACCCGATCGGCTCGATCTACGCCGAGGGCGGCCCCATCCACTCGTACCTCGTCGAGGGCGTCGGCGAGGACTTCATCCCCGCCACGTACGACGCGAGCGTCGTCGACGCCTTCGAGCGGGTCGGCGACCAGGAGGCGTTCGACCTCACCCGCCGCCTCGCCCGCGAGGAGGGCCTCCTCGTCGGCGGATCGAGCGGCATGGCCGTCGCGGGGGCGTTGCGCGTCGCGCGCGGGCTCCCCGCCGAGGCCGTCGTCGTCGTGCTGCTGCCCGACAGCGGCCGCGGCTACCTGAACAAGATCTTCGACGACGGCTGGCTGGCCGATCGCGGCATCGACACGAGCGCGCCCCGCACGACGGAACACACGACTGGAGCCTGAGATGACCGACTTCGACACGACCGCGATCCACGCCGGCCAGGAGCCGGACGGTCCCACCGGCGCGGTCATCCCGCCGATCCACGTCTCGAGCACCTACCTGCAGGACGGCATCGGCGGCCTCCGCCAGGGCTACGAGTACGGGCGCTCCGGCAACCCGACGCGGACCGCCCTCGAGCGTCAGCTCGCGGCGCTCGAGGGGGCCGCGCACGCGCGCTCGTTCTCGTCCGGCCTGGCCGCGGAGGACGCGCTGCTGCGCGCGACGCTCCGCCCCGGCGACGACGTGCTGCTCGGCGACGACGTCTACGGCGGCACCTACCGACTGCTCACCCGCGTCCTCGGCCCCTGGGGGGTCACCGTCCGCATCGTCGACCTCGGCGACGTCGAGGCGGTCGCCGCGGCGCTCGCCGAGCGCCCGTCGAAGCTCGTCTGGGTCGAGACGCCGTCGAACCCCCTGCTGCGCATCGTCGACGTCGCGGCCCTCGCCCGCGTCGCGCACGCGGCCGGCTCGCTGCTCGTCGTCGACAACACCTTCGCGACCCCCGCCCTGCAGCAACCGATCGCGCTCGGCGCCGACGTCGTCGTGCACTCCACGACGAAGTACCTCGGCGGCCACTCCGATGTCGTCGGCGGTGCCGTCGTCACCGACGACCCCGCCCTCGACGCCGAGGTCGGCTTCCTGCAGTACGCGGTCGGCGCCGTCTCCGGTCCGCATGACGCCTGGCTCACGACGCGCGGCATCAAGACGCTCGCGGTGCGCATGGCGCGGCACGGCGAGAACGCCCTCGCGATCGCCGAGGCGCTCAGCGCGGACCCGCGCGTCGCGCGCGTGTTCTATCCGGGGCTGGCGTCGCATCCGGGGCACGAGGTGGCGGCGCGGCAGATGCGAGGATTCGGCGGGATCGTGTCGGTCGAGCTGCCGACCGCGGCGGCGGCGCGGACCTTCGCGGAGTCGACGCGGCTGTTCGCGCTCGCGGAGTCGCTCGGCGGCGTCGAGTCGCTCGTGAACTACCCCGACGCCATGACGCATGCCTCCGTGCGGGGCACCGTGCTCGCCGTGCCCGAGACCGTCGTGCGGCTGTCGGTCGGCCTCGAGTCGGCCGCCGACCTGCTCGCGGACCTGCGGCAGGCGCTCGCCGTGGCGGTGCCGGAGGTCCCCGCGCGCGCGTGAGAGACTGGTCGGCGGCCTTTTCGCTGATCACCTGGGGTGGAACTGATGACCGCTGCTGTCTACGACGTCCTCGGCATGGGCAACGCGATGGTGGACGTCATCGCGCACGCCCAGGAGTCGCGGCTCGACGAGCTCGGCATCGTCAAGGGCGCGATGCACCTCATCGACGAGGACCGCGCGGTCGAGATCTATGCCGGCATGGGTCCCGGCATCGAGATGTCGGGCGGCTCCGCGGGGAACACGATGGCCGGCATCGCGAGCCTCGGCGGCCGAGGCGCGTTCATCGGCAAGGTGCGCGACGACCAGCTCGGTGACGTGTTCGCCCACGACCTGCGCTCGATCGGCGTCTCCTTCGAGGTGCCGCGCGCGACGTCCGGCCCCGCGACCGGCCGCTGCCTCATCCTGGTGTCCCCGGATGCGCAGCGCACCATGAACACCTACCTGGGCGCCGGCCGCGGCCTCAGCCCCGAGGACATCGACCCCGGGTACGTCGCCTCGGCCTCCGTCGTCTACGTCGAGGGCTACCTGTGGGACACCGACGCGGCGAAGGCCGCGGTGCTCAAGGCCTTCGAGGCCGCGCACGCCGCGGGCCGCCTCACCTCGCTCACGCTCTCGGACCCGTTCTGCGTCGATCGCTTCCGCGGCGAGTTCCGCGACCTCGTGACCAACCACCTCGACATCGTGTTCGCGAACGAGGCCGAGATCATGTCGCTCTACGAGGTCGAGACCTTCGAGGCCGCGGTGGAGCACGCCCGCCGGGAGGGCAAGGTGATGGTGCTCACGCGCAGCGAGAAGGGCTCCGTCGTCGTCCGGGGCGACGAGACCTATTCGGTCGAGGCCGAGCCGGTGCACCGCGTCGTCGACACGACGGGCGCCGGCGACCTGTATGCCTCCGGCTTCCTCTACGGCTTCACGCGCGGCATGCCGCTCGGCGAGTGCGCGCGCCTCGGCGGCGTCGCGGCGGCCGAGGTCATCTCGCACGTCGGCGCCCGCCCGGGCGTCCTGCTCAGCACCCTCGTCTGATCCTTCCCCGCCTCCACCTCCCCGCCCACCCGCCTACCCGCCCACCCGCCGGAGGTCAGGCCGCTCGCTCAGGGTGTTCTGCACTCCCTCAGGGCGAATATCACCCTGAGTGGCGGCAGAACACCCTGAGCGAGCAGCCGGGGAGCGGGGGCGGAGGGCTTGACGCGGGGGCGGGGAGGGCTGGGAGACTCGCAGCATGGCGGCGGTCACCGACTCGAAGCTCACGATCGTCGGCGCGGGCAGCGTCGGCGCCAGCGCGGCCTACGCCTCGCTCATCCGCGGGAGCGCGCGGCACGTCGCGCTGTACGACATCGCGGCGGCGAAGGTCGAGGCTGAGGTGCTCGACCTCGCGCACGGCACGCAGTTCACGCCCGGCGCCTCGATCACGGGCGGCACCGATCTCGCCGTCGTCGAGGGCTCGCACGTCATCGCGATCACCGCGGGTGCGAAGCAGCAGCCCGGCCAGTCGCGGATGGAGCTCGCGGGCGTGAACGCGGGGATCATGGCGAAGCTCGTCCCCCAGCTCCTCGAGGCCGCGCCCGACGCGATCCTCGTCATCGTCTCGAACCCCTGCGACGTCCTCGTGACGCTCGCGCAGCCCGCCTCCGGCCTCCCGCCCGAGCGGCTCCTCGCCTCCGGCACGGTCCTCGACACCTCCCGACTGCGCTGGCGGCTCGCGGAGCGCGCCGGGGTCGCCGCGCAGAGCGTGCACGCGTTCATCGCGGGGGAGCACGGCGACACCGAGTTCCCGCTGTGGTCGACCGCGACGATCGGCTCGGTCCCGGTCCTCGACTGGGCCGCGCCCGGCGTCGAGCCGCTCACCGAGGCCGAGCTCGACGAGATCGCCGTCGACGTGCGCGACGCCGCCTACCGCGTCATCCAGGGCAAGGGCGCCACGAACTACGCGATCGGCCTGTCCGTCGCCCGCATCGTCGAGGCGGTCCTCGGCGACGAGCACGCCGTCATGCCGGTCAGCACCGTCCTGCGCGGCTTCCACGGCATCGACGGCGTCGCGCTCTCGGTGCCGTCGATCGTGAACGCGGACGGCGCGCGCCCCATCCCGCAGACCCCGTTCTCGCAGAACGAGCTCGCGCGGCTGCGCGCCTCGGCCGACGCGATCGGCTCGGCGGCGGCCGCGCTGCGCTGAGGGCCGTCTTGAACGGCGGCATAGGTAGTTCGTGGCACTACGTAATTCGACGGAAGATCGTTGTCTGGGACCCCCCCGTCGATAGTGTGACCGGCATGACGAGGAAGCGCAGGAACATGGCATTGAGTGCCGCCGCCGCGGTGACGCTCGTCCTCGGGCCGGCCCTCCCGGCCCACGCTGACTCGGTGTCTTGGGTCGACTGGTGCCTGACCAGCTACGTCGGAAGTTCTCTGCTGTATGTGAGTTCCAATTTCACCTACGCGGGCACCAGCAAAGGCGGCGGCACCTGCAACTACCTTTCGGCGGCAGTAAGGCTTTACACCAACCCGCTGAATCGGGTCGAGTCGACCAGCCTCACCTCGATCAGCACTACGAACCCGGGCCTCGCGCATGGCGGGTACCACTACGGCGGGATGATCAATCTCCTCATCTCGACCTACTCGTCCACGGCAAGCTAGGCGGTCCTCCGATGAAGAAGATGGCGATGGCCGTGGCCGGCCTGCTGGTAGCGTCGGCGCTCGCCGGCTGCGCCCCCGTGGGTGCAGCGGGCTTTCAGACCGCGGCGGACGTGCTCGGTGCGGCCAAGGCGGCGAACCTAGTCACCCAGTCGGACGCGCTCATGGACCTGCAAGTCACCCGCGACGAGCTCGAATCGGCGTTCGCAGCGTATGCGGAGTGCGCTGGTGCCGAAGACGTCGAGGTGACGAGGAACGGGACGAACCCGGTCGATGGCTGGCGTCCGCTGTACGAGGTCGACTACTCGAAGCGAGACGATGCGGCTGCGGTCGACAATCGTTGCAGCGACGCCCATTACCGGCTCGTCATGTTCGGCTATGAGTTGACGAACGAACCCGTCATGGATGAGAAGCTCATGGCAGACCTCCAGGACTGCCTCGGTCAGATGGGCGTCGAGACTCAGGGCGATGAGACGAACCTGCCTCAGCTTGCGCCGCTCGGAGCCGAGGATCCGAACAAGACCCGGATCGAGGGCTGTCTGCTGCGACTCGCCGGCGATCAGCCCAACGGCATGATGTGGGGCTTCTGACCACTCGGACCGCTACTCGACCTGTGACTCCACGAGGGCCTTGAGGCGGCGCATGTCCGCCTTGCCGCTCGGGGTGCGCTCGAGGGAGTCGACGACGACGAGGCGGCGCGGCTTCTTGTAGCCGGCGAGGTGCTCGCCGACGTGGTCGCGCAGGGTCTCGGGCGTGACGGACGAGCCCTCGCGCACCGCGACGACCGCCGCGACGGCCTGGCCCCAGCGCCGGTCCGCGACGCCGAACACGACGGCGTCCGTCACGTCCGGGTGCAGCCGCAGGGCGTCCTCGACCTCGGCGGGGTAGACCTTCTCGCCACCCGTGTTGACCGTCGCGGAGCCGCGCCCGAGGAACTCGATGCGCCCGCCGCCGACGAGCCGGACGAAGTCGCCGGGGACCACGTAGGTGCGTTCACCGACCCGGCGGTACGTCTCCAGGGTCTTCTCCGGGGCGTCGAGGTAGCCGAGGGGCTTCGGGCCCGCGTAGGCGAGGACGCCGGTCTCGCCGGACTCGCGGTCGAGCTCGTTCCCGTCCTCGTCGAGGACGGCGGCCCCCTGGGCGAGCACGATCCGGCTCGGCAGGTCGTCGGCGGAGCGCACGAAGGCGTAGGCGAACGGCCCGCCCTCGGTGGCCCCGAAGATGTCGAAGAGCAGCGCGTCGCGCAGGTGCGCGAGCAGCTCCGCCTTCGAATCGTCGGTCCACGCCATGCCCGAGGACGTCACGAGGTCGAGGCTCGACACGTCGTACGGCTCGCCCGCGGCGGCCGCGCGCTGCAGCTCGTCGACGAGCGGGGCGGCGACGGCGTTGCCGGCGATGACGGTGCGGGTCACGCCGCGGTCCTGGACCGTGCGGAGCACCTGGGCGGGGTCGAAGCGCGGGTTGTTCAGGAAGACGACCGTGCCGCCGAGCGTCAGCGTGTTCATCGAGTTGAACATCGCGGAGGAGTGCATGAGCGGCGCGATGGGGAGCATGCGCGGTGCGGGGCGCGCGGGGTCGGTCGCGACGGCGACCATCTCCTCGACGCTCGCCGGCAGCACGGCGCCGGGGCCGGTGCCGTAGAGGGAGACGAGCTGCGCGTCGAGGAGGTCGCCGTGGCGCCATACGACCGCCTTCGGGGTGCCGGTCGTGCCGCCGGTGAAGAGGTAGATGGGGTCGCGGCCGCTGCGCGGGTCGGGGCCGTCGTGGCGGTCGCCGATGGCGGACTCGTAGGGGATGGCGCCCTTCGACTCGCTGCGCTCGCTCAGGGAGCCAGTCGACTTCAGGGAGCCAGTCGACTCGCTGCGCTCGCTCAGGGAGCCGGGGGAGGTGTCGTCGATCTCGATGTGGGCGGGACGGGTGGTCTCGAGACGGCCGCCGCCGGCGGCCTCCTCGACCATCGAGAGGGCGCCGAGGACCTCGGCGCGCAGGCTCGACGGCGCGACGAGCACCTGGACCCGCGCGATCGCGATGAGCTCCGCGAGCTCCTTGGCCCGGTAGCGGAAGTTCATGTTCACGGGGACGGCCCCGAGCTTGAACGCCGCGTAGATCGACTCCAGGTACTCGGCCCGGTTGTAGAGGAACAGGCCGACGGCGTCGCCGGGCCCCACGCCGAGCTCGGCGAACGTCCTCGCGAGGCGCGCGGCCCGGTCCTCGAGCTCGGCGTAGCTCAGGACCTCGCCGAGGGTCTCGATCGCCGGGGCGTCGGGGAGCGCGTTCGCCACCCGGTCCCAGAGCTGGGACCAGTTGACGTCCCAGGCGGGGGGTTCCTCGTCGGCGCCGGCGCTCACGAGGCCGGGGCCGGCGGGACCGAGATCGTGACCGACTTGGCCCGCGTGTAGTTGAGCAGCGCCTCGGGGCCGGACTCGCGGCCGAGGCCGGAGTCCTTGTAGCCGCCGAACGGCACCGAGGGGTCGAGCATCGCCCAGCCGTTCACCCACTGCACGCCGGCCTTGAGCTGCTTCGTCACGCGCAGCGCCTTGGCGATGTCCGAGGTCTGCACGCCGGCGGCGAGGCCGTAGCGCGTCGAGTTCGCGAGCTCGATCGCCTCGGCCTCCGTGTCGAAGGCCTGCACGGTCAGCACCGGGCCGAAGATCTCCTCCTGCACCGCCTCGGAGTGGTTCGGCACGCCCGTGATGATGGTCGGCGGGTAGTAGTAGCCGCCGTCGCGATCGAGCGGCGCGCCGCCCGTCGCGATGGTGCCGCCGTCGGCGACGGCCTGCTCGACGAGCCGCTGCACGCGCTGGCGCTGCTTCTCGCTGACGAGCGGTCCGATGACCGTGCTCGGGTCGCTCGGGCTGCCGAGCGGGACATGCGGCACGGCGCCGGAGAGGATCCCGACGATCGTGTCGTGGATCGGGCGCTCGACGAGCAGGCGGGTGCCCGACATGCAGAACTGTCCGGTGTTGTAGACGAACGCGTTGATGATCGCGCCGACCGCCTGGTCGATGTCGGCGTCGGCGAACACGATGTTCGCGCCATCACCGCCGAGCTCCGTCATGACCGGCTTGAGGTTCGCGCCGGCGACCGAGGCGATGTGCCGGCCGACGGCCGTCGAGCCGGTGAACGCGACGGCGGCGACGTCGGGGTGCGCGACGATGTGGTTCCCGAGCTCCGCGCCGGGGCCGGTGATCAGGTTGACGACCCCCTTCGGGATGCCGGCGTCGGCGAGCGCCTCGGCGAGCAGGAACGCGGACAGCGGCGTGTCCTCGGCCGGCTTGTGGACGACCGTGTTCCCCGCGGCGAGCGCCGGCGCGAGCTTCGAGGCCGACAGGATGATCGGGAAGTTGAACGGGGTGATCGCCGCGACGACGCCGAGCGGCTCGCGCCGCACGAGGGAGAGCGCGTCGAGCGGGGTCTCGCGGACCGAGCCGTCGAGCGTCTGGGCGAGCGCGGCGAAGTACTCGAACTGCTCGATCGCGGTCGGCACGTCGATCATCCGGGTGAACAGGATCGGCTTGCCGACGTCCTCCGTCTCCGCCTGCGCGAAGTCCTCGAGCCGCTCGCGGATGAGCTGGGCGACGCGGTTCAGGATCCGCGAGCGCTCGCGGCCCGGCAGGGCCGACCACTCGGGGAAGGCCGCCTTCGCCGCCGCGATCGCGGCGTCCGCGTCGGCGATCGTGCCCTCTGGCACGTCGGCGATCTTCGCGCCCGTGGCGGGACTGATGATGTCGCGGCGCTCGCCGAGCAGGCGCGCGACGTTGTTCAGGATGCGAGCGCGTTCTCTCCCGGACAGCGCGGACCACGCCGGGAAGGCCGCCTTCGCCGCGGCGATCGCCGCATCCGCGTCCGCCGTGGTGCCCTCGGGCACGTCGGCGATCCTGGCGCCCGTCGCGGGGCTGATGATGTCGCGCCGCTCCCCGTTCGCCGACTCCAGGCGCTCACCGCCGATGACCAGCTTGGCCGGGGCCGCCAGCACGCTCGTTCCGCTCATCCGGTCCATCTCCTCGTCGAGAATCCGTTTCGCCCGCGCGCTCCCCGTCGAGCGCGATTATCAGGTTTACTGACATTATGCGGCAGCGGCCGCTGTCCCTCAATGGCGAGAGGAAGCACATGACCACGACGGGCCGGGGCGCGATCGTCCGGGGCGCGGGAGCGCCGTTCGAGATCGTCGAGCTGGAGCTCGACGAGCCGGGCGCGGGGGAGGTGCTCGTCCGCCTCGTCGCGACGGGCCTGTGTCACACGGACCTCGGGGTGCAGGCGATCGGGGCGCCGTTCGCGCTGCCCGGCGTGCTCGGGCACGAGGGCGCCGGCGTCGTCGAGCGCGTCGGACCGGGCGTCACGAGCGTCGCGCCGGGGGACCAGGTGCTCATGAGCTTCACCTCCTGCGGCGACTGCGCCCCCTGCGCCGCCGGCCATCCGGCCTACTGCGCGACCTGGTTCCCGCGGAACGTCCTCGGCGACGTCCGCGGCCCCGACTCCGCGGCGACCCGCGTGGCCGGCGAGCCGGTGCACAGCCACTTCTTCGGCCAGAGCGCGTTCGCCGAGCATTCGATCGCGGATGAACGCGCCCTCGTGCGCGTCGGCCCCGGCGCCGACCTCGCGGTCCTCGCGCCGCTCGGCTGCGGCGTCATCACCGGCGTCGGCGCGATGTGGAACTCGCTGCGCCCCGGGCCGTCGGATGCGGTCGCCGTCTACGGCGCCGGCGCGGTCGGGCTGTCGGCGATCTGGGCGGCCGCGCGGCGGAAGCCCGCGCAGCTCGTGGCGATCGACCGCGTCGCGGAGCGGCTCGAGCTCGCCCGGGAGCTCGGCGCGACCGATACCATCGACGCCTCGACCGAGGACGTGCCCGCGCGGATCGCCGAGCTGACCGGCGGACGCGGCACGACCCTCGCCTTCGACACGACCGCATCGCCCGCCGTCGGCGCCGCCGCGATGGCCTCCGCCGCGGTCGGCGGGACGGTGCTCATCGTCGGCGTCGCGGCGCCCGGGACCGAGCTGCCGGTCGAGATGACGGGGCTCCTGCTCGGCAAGTCGCTGCGCGGCATCACGATGGGCGACGCCGATCCGCAGGCGCTCATCCCGGAGCTCGTCGCGCTGCACGCCGCCGGCGAGCTGCCGCTCGAGCGGCTGCAGCGGCGGTACTCCCTCGCCGAGCTGCAGCAGGCCGCTGACGACATGCACCACGGCGTGACCGTCAAGCCGGTCATCGTCTTCTGACCCCCTCCCCCTTCCTCCTCCTCCCGGGGTTCCGGTGCCACTTGTGGCTGGCATGTGGCGAGCGTTCCAGCCATAACCGGCACCGGAACCCCGGGGAGGGAGGGGGAGGAGGGGGAGGGCTACGGGGCGGAGAGCTCGACCGCGGGGCGCTGCAGGAGGCGCTTCGCCTCGCGCAGGCCGCTCGTCATCGCCCCGTCGGCGTAGCCGCCGCGCGCGCCCGTCGTGTGCTCGCCCGCGAAGAGCATCCGGCCGAGCGGCTCGCCGAGGGCGTCGTTGTCCGCGTCGGTGAAGCCGGGGCGCACATGGCTGTAGGAGCCGTGCGCGTACTCGTCGTGCAGCCAGTCGGTCGCGACGACGCCGCTCGGCTCGGCGGGCAGCGGCGAGCCCCAGAGGCACTCGAGCTGCTCGACCGCCCAGCCGCGCGGATCCGCCCAGGCCGCCCCCGTCGCCGAGGTGGCGATGAGGAAGTTGATCGCGCGGCGGCCGTAGTCCCAGGTCCAGGCGGCGGCCTGGCTCCGGTCCGCCGGGTGGATCACAGCGTGGTTCAGGCCATCGGCCTGCCAGAACGGCTCGGCGAAGGCGACGACGACCTTCTCCATGCTCCCGAATCCGGCGCGTTCCACGATCGCCTGCCGTTCCGGATGCAGCGGCGGGACGAACTCGATCGCGCCCGCCTTGAGCACGCCGAGCGGCGCGGTGACGACGACGTGGCTGCCGGACTCCGACCAGCCGTCGCCCTCGACCGTGACGCCCTCCTCGGTCTGCACGACCCGGCGCACCGGGCGGTCGAGCAGGATCCTGGTGCCCGCCGCGAGCGGGGCCAGGACGGAACGGTAGCCGTCGACCGCGATGTTGTCGACGACGTCGCCGACGAGCGACTGCGCGTCGAAGATCCAGCGCGCCGAGACGTCGCCGAGCGGCCCCGCCGCGTCCTGCTCGATCATCGAGGCCATGAGCTGGCGGAGCCGGTCCCGGTCGGCGCCGTCGGGCAGCGTCGCGAGATGCTGCTCGACGACCTCGAGCGCCGAGCGGTCCGGCCGGCCGGCCGCCTCGTCGGCGGCGACGATCGCCGCGACCGGATCGAGCGCCGCATAGCCGACCCCCGCGAGCTCCTCGGGCGTCAGCACCCGGCCCTCGCCGAGGTCGGCGCCCGTGAACGCCGTGCCGTTCGGGTCGGCGATGAACGGCACCCCGGCGAAGCGCACCCAGGCGTCGAGCACGTTCGCACCGGGGTGATGGATCCAGGCGCCGCCGAGGTCGGCGACGACGCCGTCCACCTCGACGGTGTGCAGCCGCCCGCCGATCCGGTCGCGCGCCTCGACGACGAGGCATTCGACGCCCGCGGTGCGCAGCGCGTTCGCCGCCGTGAGCCCCGCGATGCCGGCGCCGACGACGATCACGCGCTCCGGCGGCGCGGGCGTCGCCGCCGGGATCGCGGCCGAGCCGTCGTCGAACAGTGCGGAGGGCATGTCCCCTAGCGTCCCACGGTCCTCCCGATGCGCGCGTCCCGCGCAGGCCCGCGGCATGGCGCATCCCCCGAACAGGGGGTATCCAGATGCGTCGCCTAAGGTGTCGCCCCATGGACGGGAAGGCCACGATGACGGAGGCCCGAGCGGCCGTCGACACGGTCGAGGTCATCCGCGACCCCGTGACCGGATCATGGTCGCTCGGCGCGACCGAGCCCGTCGAAGGGGTCGAGGTCCTCGTCGCCGCGCTCGCCGAGGACGCGCCGAGGACGCGCCGCCTCCGGCCGCGCTCGCCGATGGACCGCTTCGAGCGGTGGCTCGCGAAGGTCGGAACGGCCCTCGTCCTGTGGCTCCGCGCGCTCCCGGGGCGGCTCCCGGTCGCCGCGGCCCGTCTCGACCTGCTTCGGACCCGGCTCCGCCGCTCCGTGGGGCACGCGCTGCAGGCCGCCCGGCGCGTCCGCTTCCGCCTCCCGCGCTGGGCGCCCGTCGCCGCGGCCGGCCTGCTCGTCGCCGCCGGCATCGCGACCGTCGTCACGGTCGTCGTCATCTCCCCGGCGCCCTCGGCGCCGGCCGATCCCGCGCCGGTGGCGCCCGCGGCGGCGGGCCCGGCCGCGAGCATCGACCGCGCGTTCATCGACCTCGATGCCGTGATCGCCGAAGGCGACGCGCTCGCGGCCGCCGTGACCGCCGACCAGCTCGCGGACCCGAGGGCGTTCTCCGGCCTCCTGGGTGCGCTCGTGGACGCGAAGGCCGCGCTCGGCGGGACGCCGCAGCAGGCGGGGCGCGTCATGACCGAGCTCCGC
>JAGIAU010000139.1 GCA_017744755.1 Microbacteriaceae bacterium | reverse complement strand
AGCGCCGCCGCCTCCGCCCGCCGCGCCGGTCCCGCCTCCGCCTCCGCCCAGCTCTCCGCCGCCGGCCTACGATCCGATCGGCGCCGAGCCCGGGCTGCCCGTCGCGCCGCCGCCTCCTCCGCCGCCCGCGTCAGCGGCATCGTCCGTCGTCACCGGCTTCGGCACGCCGCCGGCCGAGGAGGACCCGTCGTCGCTCGAGGACTCGGGCGACGCCCTGCCCGCCGAGTTCGCCTCGGAGCTCGAGTCGCTCTCCAGCGGGTTCGCCGGCGAGCTCGCCGATGCCGCCGACCGGATGGACGCCGAGATCGACGAGCTCGAGGACGGCCCGACGCGGGTCATCGACCGCGGGCCGAAGGGCTCGTGGCGGCTCGCCCTCGACACCGGTGAGACGCTCCCGCTCGATGATCTGACCTCCGTCATCCTCGGCCGCGCCCCCGGCCGCAGCCTCGGCGGGATCCGCGGGCTCGCCGTGCCGGACAAGACGAAGACGCTGTCGAAGGTGCACGCTCGGCTCGACCGCGACGGCGACACGTGGACGGTGACCGATCTCGGCTCGACGAACGGCGTGCTCCTCGGCGAGGCCGGTGCCGAGCGCCCCCTCGGCGAGAACGAGACGGCGCCGCTCCTCGGCCGCTTCGTCCTCGGCGAGCTCGGCCTCCGGGTGGAGAGGGCAGCCGGCTAGTCGATGAACGAGACGTTCCAGGTCGGATCGATCACCATCGCGGCCGCGGCCGTGACGGATGTCGGCCTCAAGCGGAAGCACAACGAGGACTCGATCCTCGCGCTGCCGCATGTCTACGTCGTCGCGGACGGCATGGGCGGGTATGAGGCGGGCGATCAGGCGAGCGCCGCGGTCGTCGAGGCGTTCCGGACGATCGCCCAGGGCGCGGACCTCCTGACGCTCGAGATGCTCCGCGAGGCGCTCGAGCTCGCCGACGACGGCGTCGCGGCGGTCGCCGACGGCACGCGTCGCGGCGCCGGCTCGACCGTCGCGGGGGCCGCCGTCATCGAGCATGCGGGCGCGCCGCACTGGGTCATCTTCAACGTCGGGGACTCGCGCGTCTACCGTCACGCGGGCACCGCCCTGCAGCAGGTCACGATCGACCACTCGCTCGGGCAGGAGCTCTACGACGCGGGGCGCATCACCGCGGCCGAGCTCGCTGTATTCCCCGAGCGGAATGTGATCACGCGGGCGATCGGCGCGGTCGACGCCGAGGCGGACAGCTGGCTCATGCCGGTGCGCAACGGGGAGCGGCTGCTGCTGTGCAGCGACGGCCTCTCGTCGGAGGTGCCCGACGAGCTCATCCGCCAGACGCTCGGCCAGGGCGGCGATCCGCTGCGCATCGCGAACGCGCTCGTCGCGCTCGCCAAGCGCTCCGGCGGCCGCGACAACATCTCGGTCATCGTCGTCGAGGTGCAGCGCGGGGCGGCGGACTTCGACCTCGGCGGGGCGCCGGACGGCGAGTCGGACGCGGAGCAGGAGCAGTTCCTCCTCGAGACGACCGTGCCGGTCGTGGAGTAGGAGCGACGGACGTGGTCAGGAGGCGGAAGGGGACGGAGCCCGAGGCGGATGACGCGCCGGCGGTCTCGCCCGACGACACGACCCTCGTCGTCGAGCGGCACGGGGTCGGACTGGACGACAGCACGCTCATCGTCGATCGGGCCGTCGTGGCCGAGGACGACCGCACCGTCATCGTCGAGCCGTACGACCCCGAGGTGCCGGACGGACCGCTCGGCCCGGACGAGGCGGAGGAGCGCCTCGGAGCCGCGGAGGCCGCGGCCCTCGAGCCGGACGACGACGACACCGTGTCCGTCTCGACCGAGGCCGATGAGGCCGACCGGCCCCCCGCGCGCGTCCCTGCCGCTCCCGTCGTCCTGGACGAGGACCGGACCGTCATCGTCGAGGCGGAGGACGGGCCCTCGGGGTGGTCTTCGGCCGCGGACCTCGAGCCAGCGCAGGACACGACGATCCCGGTCCCGAAGCGCGGCGACACCACGGGCGAATCGAGGAGCGACTCGGGGAGCGCGTCCGGGACCCCGTCGGGGACCGCCTCCTCGACCGGCACGCCGAAGGCGGACCAGACCGTCAAGGTCGACCGGGCGGCGCATGGGCCGACGCAGCAGGTCCGGGCGGCCGGCACCACGCCGGTCAGGCCGGTCATGACGCCGCCGAGGAAGCGCCGCCGCGGCGAGCTCCGCCCGGCGCCGGTCCCGTCCGGCTTCGGCGGCATGCCGCTCGTCGCGTCCGGCGCCGGTGCCGTCTCCACGTATCGCGCCCGTGCGCTCCGACCGCCGCCCGCCTATCTCGGCGTGTTCGGGGGCAGCCGCGCCGCGAAGCGCCTGCCGGCAGGCGGCGTGTCCGTCGCCCGCCGCTCGCGGGTCCTCGCGTTCACGGCGCTCGCCTCGGCCGCGGCCGCGGCGCTCGTGCTCGCCGCCGGCGTGTTCTGGGCCGTCAAGGATCTGGCGGGGTTCTAGTCGTCCGCGGGGTGCGTTCGCCCGGTCGGGAGACCGCCGTCCGCCCCGGAATCCGTGTCGGAGGTCCCGACTAGTCTGGCTTCGTGGTCGCAGCCCTCTACCGTCGCTACCGGCCCGAGACCTTCCAGGAGCTCATCGGCCAGTCGCAGGTCACGGACCCGTTGCGCACCGCGCTGCGCACGGATCGGGTCGGCCACGCCTATCTCTTCTCCGGGCCGCGCGGCTGCGGGAAGACGACGTCCGCTCGCATCCTCGCGCGCTGCCTGAACTGCGCCGAGGGTCCGACGGACACCCCTTGCGGCACGTGCCCGAGCTGCGTCGAGCTGTCCCGCGACGGCGGCGGATCGCTCGACGTCGTCGAGATCGACGCCGCGTCGCACAACGGCGTCGACGATGCCCGTGACCTCCGCGAGCGGGCGATCTACGCGCCCGCTCGAGACCGGTTCAAGATCTTCATCCTCGACGAGGCGCACATGGTCACGCCGCAGGGCTTCAACGCGCTCCTCAAGATCGTCGAGGAGCCGCCGGAGCACGTGAAGTTCATCTTCGCGACGACCGAGCCGGAGAAGGTCATCGGGACGATCCGCTCGCGGACGCACCACTACCCGTTCCGCCTGGTCCCGCCCGCGCAGCTGCTCGAGTACGTCGGCCGGCTCTGCGAGTCGGAGGGCATCGGCGTCGAGCCGGGCGTGCTGCCGCTCGTGGTCCGCGCCGGCGGCGGCTCGGTGCGCGACACGCTCTCGCTCCTCGACCAGCTCATCGCCGGCTCCGAGGGGGCGACGATCGCCTATGAACGCGCCGTCGCGCTCCTCGGCTACACGCATGAGGCGCTGCTCGACGCGGCGATCGACGCGCTCGCCGGCCGCGACGCCCCCGCCACCTTCGCCGCGGTCGACCGGGTCGTGCAGACCGGCCAGGACCCGCGGCGCTTCGTCGAGGACCTGCTGGAGCGGCTCCGCGACCTGCTCATCGTCGCGGCCTCGCCGACCGGTGCTGCTGCGCTGCTGCGCGGCGTCGGCCAGGACCAGCTCGACGCCATGTCGCGGCAGGCGGCGGCGTTCGGCACGGCGGCGCTCTCGCAGGCGGCCGACGCGGTGAACGCCGCGCTGACCGAGATGGTCGGCGCGACGTCGCCGCGTCTCCAGCTCGAGCTCCTCGTCGCGCGCCTCCTCGTGGGCCTCGGCGCCCCGGCGGCGGCCCAGCCGGTCGCCGCGCCGCCGCCCGCCCCGGACCGCGGGTCGAGTGGCGGCGCAGCCGCAGACCGGGATCTCGAACCGCATGCCTCGACCCCGACCGGGCAGTCGGCATCCGGAGCTCCCGACGTCGCGGCCGCCCGCCCTGCGGGAGATGCCGCCCCCGCGGGCCGGGCAGCGCCGGAGGCGCGCGTGGCGGCCTCGATCTCTCCGGCTCCGGTCTCCGCCCCGGCCGCCGGCCCTGTCACCGCAGAGCAGCTCCGCCACGCCTGGCCCGAGGTGCTGGCCGTCCTCGAGCGCAGCCGCCGGGCTTCCTGGATCGTCGCCGAGCGCGCGCAGGTCCGCGGCCTCGACGGCGACGTGCTCGCGCTCGGCTTCCCGAATCAGGGCGACATCGATGCGTTCCGCCCGCATGCGGAGCATCTGCGCGCGGCGATCCTCGAGATCGTCGGGCTGCGCGTGCAGTTCACGGCGAAGGCGGAGAACGCGTCGACCGCCGCGATCCCCGCGCAGCCGGCGTCCGCCGGGTCCGGGCCGACCGCGCCGCCCCCCGAGGCCGCGCGCCAGGGCAGGACCGGAGCACCAGGACAGGACGCGCCGGCCCCGGCGGGTCTGTCCGAACGCTCCGCTCCTGTCCCGGCGACCGCTCCCGCGCCGGACGGAGCGCGCTCCGTCCGGCCGGCAGCGGACGCGGCACCGGCTTCGGACCCGATGGGCTGGGACGTCGCCCCGATCCCGCAGGACGAGCCGGCGGACCCGGCGCCGGCGTCCGTGTCCGCGTCCGCGCGTTCTGCCTCCCTCGTGGCGTCCGTCGCTCAGGACCGGGGGACGGTCCAGGCCGACCCGGCGAGCACCGCTCACCGACCGGAGTACGGCGAGGCCGTCGTGCGCGGGCTGCTCGGTGCGAAGTTCATCGGCGAGGACCGCATCGCGCCGCCGTCCGCGCCGCGCGGGCTCGACGACTACACCGACGCCGACGCGCCCGTCGAGGACGGCGGGCTCGTCTGATGTACGACGGCATCGTCCAGGACCTCATCGACGAGCTCGGCCGGCTGCCGGGCGTTGGCCCGAAGTCGGCGCAGCGGATCGCGTTCCACATCCTGCAGACGCAGTCCTTCGACGTGAGCCGCCTCGCGCAGCTGCTCACCGATGTGCGGGAGCGCGTGCGGTTCTGCGAGGTGTGCGGGAACGTCGGCGAGCAGGAGCGCTGCGCGATCTGCCGCGACCCGCGGCGCGACCAGGGCCTCATCTGCGTCGTCGAGGAGCCGAAGGACGTCGCGGCGATCGAGCGCACGCGCGAGTTCAAGGGCCTGTACCACGTGCTCGGCGGCGCCATCAACCCGATCAACGGCATCGGCCCCGACAGCCTGCGCATCCAGCAGCTCGTGTCGCGCCTCGGCGACGGGACCGTCCGCGAGGTCATCATCGCGACGAACCCCAACGTCGAGGGCGAGGCGACCGCCGTCTACCTGTCCCGGCTGCTGCAGTTCCCGGGACTCTCGGTCTCGCGTCTCGCCTCCGGCCTGCCGGTCGGCGGGGACCTCGAGTACGCCGACGAGGTCACGCTCGGCCGCGCGTTCGAGGGCCGCCGCCTCGTCGGCTGAGCGTCCGTGCGCTCGCCCGTCCTGGCGGCGGACCGATCAGCGCCAGGCGCTGCGCACCGCCGCCTCGAGGTCGGTCCAGCGGAACTCGTAGCCCGCCTCCAGGAGTCGTGCCGGCACGACCCAGCGGCTCTTGATGAGCAGCTCCGCCTCGGTGCCGAGGACCAGGCCGCCGAGCTCGAGCATCCAGCGGAAGGTCGGCAGGCCGAACGGCGCTCCCACGGTCCGCCGGACGACCCGCATGAGCTCCCGGTCGTCGGAGGCGACCGGCGTCGCCAGGTTGAGGGGGCCGTCGATCTCGGGATGCCCGCGGAGGAATCGCACGACGCCGATGAAGTCGTCGAGGTGGATCCAGCTGAACTTCTGCCGCCCGCCCCGCGTCAGCGGGGGCAGGTGCGTGCCGGCGGCGACCCGCCAGGGGAGCGCCGGCCACCAGCCGTCGCGGTGCGCGCCGCCGAGGCCGAGCCGGGCGAGCCGCAGCAGCACGGGGAGCGCCCCGCCCCGCCCGAGCACGATCGAGATCCGCATCGCGACCCGGCACGTTCCCGGGAGGTCGGCGGCCATGAACACGCGCTCCCACTCCGCGCTCACGCGCTCGCTGAACGTCCGCGGGTCGATCTC
>JAGIAU010000138.1 GCA_017744755.1 Microbacteriaceae bacterium | reverse complement strand
CCGCAGTGCTGACTGGACTAGCCATCGATGAGCGCCTGGGCGTCCTTGTCGGCCTGGGCGAGGAGCGCGTCGATGTCCGCGTGCTCGTCGGTCAGCACCTTCTGCACGACCGCGTCGAGGAGCGCGTAGACCTCCTGCGTGTGCAGCGTCGGCTCCGCGACCGGGGTCTGCTCGAAGATGCCGTCGATGAAGCCGGCCATCTGGTCGCGCGGGACGTTGATGTACGGCTCGATCCAGGTGAGCGACTCCTCGTACGTCGCCTGGTCGAGGACCGGCAGCACCGGGGTGCCGACGGCCTGGCCGCTCGCCTCGAGCGTCTGCGCGTCGAGGATGGCGGCGTCCTTGTCCATCAGCTTCTGCATGTAGTACCAGTCGATCCACTTGATGCCGGCGGCCTTCGTCGCGGCGTCGATGTTCGCCGGCATGACGGCGATGTCGCCGCCGCCGAGGACCTTCGCGTCCGGCCCGTCCATCGGGATGACGGTGAGGCCGTACACGGCGGAGTCGAGCGAGAAGTCGCGGGTCAGCGCCGTGTAGAGGTCCGAGCCGGAGGTGTACATGCCGATGTTGCCGGCGGCGAACTCCTGGTTGATGGTGCCCCAGTCGAGCAGGAAGTTGTCGCCCATCGAGTCGTCCTCCCAGCGGAGGTCGTGGAAGAACTCGAGGGTCGCCTTGACGCCGGGGTTGTCGATGGTGGACTTGCCGTCCTCCTGCATGAAGCCGCCGCGCGACGCCGACTGGGCGGTGAGCTGCCAGCCGCCCGTGTTGTTCTGCGTCATCGTCGCGTAGCCGGCCTTGCCGGTCGCCTCCGAGATCGCCTTGGCGGCCTCGCGGACCTCGTCCCACGTGGTCGGCGGGGCGTCGGGGTCGAGCCCCGCGGCCTCGAAGAGCTCGCGGTTGTACTGCAGTCCGAGCGCGTAGGCCTGGCGCGGGAAGCCGTAGATGCGGCCGTCCGCGCCCTGGATGCTCGCGAGGATGTTGGGGTTGAACTTGTCGAGGTAGCCGAGCGCGTTCGCCTCGTCGGTGACGTCCATGAGCTGCCCGTTCTGCAGCAGCGTCTGGCCGTCCGTGAAGGGGATGGTGAACACGTCCGGCAGGCTGCCGGCCGCGAGCTGGGCCGCGAACGTGGGGCCCTCCCACTCGTATTCGACGCCGACGATGTCGATGTCGGGGTTCGCCTCCTCGAACTGCGCCTCCTGGGCGGCGAAGGCCTCGTAGGCCGCCGCGTCGGCTCCGGGCGGGAACGTCGCGACGCGCAGCTCGGTCCTCCCGGGCGTGCCGTCGCCCGCGGGGGCGCAGGCCGTGAGCGCCGCGGCCGTGGCGAGGGCCGCGACGAGCGCGACGCCTCTGGTCGGTGACTTCATTGTCAGTGCCTTTCTTCTGTGATCGGTTCTTCGGTGCAGGTGGGCCTCAGTCGCCGGGCTGCTCGCGCAGCCAGGCGGTCGAGTCCCGGGGGAGCCCGCCGTCGGCGAGCGCGGCGCTGGACAGGACGAGCTCCGCGCTGGCGGGGAGCTCGACCGGTTCGGCGCCGAAGTTGGTGATGGACAGGAATCCGCCCGGGCGGCGGAAGGCGAGGACGCCGGGCCCGAGGTCGAGCCATTCGAACGCGCCGTCGCCGAGGCCGGGCTCCGCGCGGCGGACGGCGAGCGCGGCCCGGTAGAGCGACAGCATCGACCCGGGGTCGGCCGCCTGGTGCTCGACGGTCAGGTCGGCGAACGCGCTCGGCTGCGGCAGCCACGGCGCCGCGGTCGCGCCCTGCCCGTCCGGCGCGGAGAAGCCGTACGGCGGCTCGGTCCCGCTCCACGGCAGCGGCACGCGGCAGCCGTCGCGGCCGGGGTCGATGCCGGCGGAGCGGAAGTGCATCGGGTCCTGGATGCGGTCGAGCGGGACGTCGACCTCCGGGAGGCCGAGCTCGTCGCCCTGGTAGATGTAGAGCGAGCCGGGGAGTGCGGCGGTCAGCAGGGCGGCGGCGCGGGCGCGGCGCGTGCCGAGCTCCGCGTCGGACGGCACGCCGAAGCGCTTCTTGAGGAAGGCGAAGGAGGAGTCCTCCCGGCCGTAGCGGGTGACGGGCCGGGTGACGTCGTGGTTCGAGAGGACCCAGGTCGACGGGGCGCCGACGGGGGCGTGCGCGCCGAGGGTGAGGTCGATCGACGCGCGGAGCTCCGCCGCGTCCCAGGGCCGGCTGAGGAAGTCGAAGTTGAAGGCCGTGTGCATCTCGTCGGGCCGCAGGTACTGCACGAAGCGGTCGATCTCCGGGAGCCAGATCTCGCCGACGAGGACGCGGGTGCCGGGGTACGAGTCGGCGACGGCGCGCCAGGCGCGGTAGACGTCGTGCAGCTCGTCGCGGTCCTGGGTCGGATGCTCCCCCGGCCCGGGCTGCTCGGGGACCTCGGCGAGCTCCGGATCCTTGATCAGGAGGGCCGCGGAGTCGATGCGGACGCCCGCGACGCCGCGGTCGAACCAGAACTTGAGGATGTCCTCGTGCTCGCGGCGGACGTCCGGGTGGTTCCAGTTGAGGTCGGGCTGCTGCGGCGTGAAGAGGTGCAGGTACCACTCGCCGGGGGTTCCGTCGGGGTTCGTGGTGCGCGTCCAGGTCTCGCCGGCGAAGGGGGACACCCAGTGCGTCGGGATCCCGGCGCCGTCCTGGCCGAGGCCGTCGTGGAACCAGAAGCGCTCGCGCTCCGGCGAGCCCGGCCCGGCGGCGAGCGCCGCGCGGAACCAGGCGTGCTCCTCCGAGACGTGGTTCGGCACGACGTCGACGATGGTGCGGATGCCGAGCTCGAGCGCCTCCTGGACGAGCAGCTCGGCCTCGCGGAGCGTGCCGAAGTCGGGGTGGATCGCGCGGTAGTCGCTGACGTCGTAGCCGCCGTCGGCGAGGGGCGAGGCGTACCAGGGCGTGAACCAGATCGCGTCGACGCCGAGGTCGCGCAGATAGGGGAGGCGTGAGCGCACGCCCGCGAGGTCGCCGGTCCCGTCGCCGTTCCCGTCCGCGAAGCTGCGGACGTAGACCTGGTAGATGACGGCGGAGCGCCACCACAGGGGGTCGTTCTCGGCAGGCGTCGGCCGGACTGCGTTGTCCACGCAGAGCAACGTAGCTTTTTTGACAGACTTGCGCAAGAACTAAACAGATTGCAAGAAATCTGCATGCGCTTGCGGCGCGTTACGCGGGCGCCGGCCCCGTCGACCCCCGCACCACGAGCTCGGGCTCGAAGAGGTACTCCTCCGCAGCCGACGCCGTCCCCTTCACCTGGCTCACCAGCAGCTCGATCCCCATCCGCGCCATCGGCTCGATCGGCTGGCGGACCGTCGTCAGCGGCGGGTCGACGTTCGTCATCATGGGCGAGTCGTCGAAGCCCACCACCGAGACGTCCTGCGGCACCGACTTCCCCGCCCGGCGCACCGCTCGGATCGCGCCGAGCGCGAGCGGGTCGGAGGCGCAGATGACCGCCGTCACCCCTGTCGCCAGCAGCCGCGTCGTCGCGGCCTGACCGGCCTCGAGGGCGTAGTGCGAGCTCACCACGTGGTCGTCGGGGAGCGCGATGCCGGACGCGGCCGCCGCGCGCCGCGCCGCCGCGAGCTTCCGCTGCGACGGCACGTGGTCCTCCGGGCCGAGCACGAGGCCGATCCGGCGGTGGCCGAGCTGCGCGAGGTGGCTCCATGCCTGCTCCATCGCGACGCCGTCGTCCGTGGAAACGGTCGTGAAGCCGAGGCCCGGGATGGGCGCGTTCACCAGGACCGTCGGCAGCCCGAGGTCGCGCAGCCGCAGATAGTGGTCGTGCTGGCCCGCCTCCTGCGAGTACAAGCCGCCGACGAAGAACACCGCCGAGACCTGCTGGTCGAGCAGCAGCTCGACGTAGTCGGACTCGCTGATGCCGCCGCCGACCGTCTGCGTGCAGAGCACCGGGGTGTAGCCGTGCTGGGCGAGGCCGGAGCCGACGAGCTCGGCGAAGGCGGGGAAGATGGGGTTCGAGAGCTCCGGCAGGAAGAGGCCGACGAGCCGGGCGCGGTCGCCGCGGAGCTTCGTCGGGCGCTCGTAGCCGAGCACGTCGAGGGCGGTGAGCACCGCCTGGCGGGTCGCCTCGCCGACGCCGGGCTTGCCGTTGAGCACGCGACTGACCGTCGCCTCGCTCACCCCGACCTTCTGCGCGACATCGGACAGCCGTCGAGTCATGACGCAATCCTTGCAAGTTCTTGCGCAATGATGCAAGGAGGTTCAGATGCCGAGGACGAAGGCCTCCACGGCGGACGGCTTCGCCGGCAGGTCCTCGGCGACGACGCGGCCGCGGTCGACCTCGTCGATCCGTCCGACGGCGAGGCGGGCTCGCACGAGATCCGCGTCGAACGAGTCCCCGACCGGCACCACGACCGCGACCCGCTGGCCGTCGAGGTCGACGGGCGTCTCGGCGCCGGGGAAGGACGTCTGCAGCTCCTTCCCGACCCGCGCCATGCGCAGCATCAGTGCGAACCGCGGCAGCGGGCCGTCCGGGCCGTCCGCGACGACGAGCATCCGGGCGGCGGCGCCGCCCGACCGCGCGAGGTCGCGCAGTCGCGTGAGCAGGTACTCGGTCGTGGCGAGGCCGGTGCGGTGGTCGAGGGCGCCGCGGGTGAGCAGCACGCCCAGGGAGGACTCGGCCCACGCGTCCGCGAAGGCCCGCAGGATCGCGGTCGACGGATCGGTGCCGGTGACGATCCGGTGCACCGTCTCGAGGTCGTCGATCGACGGGCCGATCGCGATGCCGTCGCCGCCGCGCAGCCGTCCGAGCGCGACCGCGGCGGTCGAAGGGTCGCCGGACTCGACCGCGGCGGCGAAGCGCGCCACCGCCTGATCGAGATCGCGACCCAGGTGCTCCATGACGTCAGAAGAGAGGGGGGACACCCCCCTTCGTGACGCGGATTCGCGGAGAATCGCCCCCGAACGTGGGATGTTCTCATGTTTGCGCGTTCCGTAGGCTGGAAGAGCCGGACCCGACCGGCTGTCTCTCGCCAGGCGCGTTCCGTCGCGCCCGGCGACCACCAGGACTGGACCATGCAACCCGAACAGGTCAGCGACGCCGAGCTCATCGTGCGCGTCCGCAGCGGCGACACCGCGGCGATGGGCGAGCTCTACGCGCGCCACCACGAGGCCGCGCTGCGCGTCGCGCGCGCGACGAGCGGCGACGCGCATCTCGCGGAGGACCTCGTCAGCAGCGCGTTCGAGCGGACGCACGGCGCCATCGAGCGCGGCGCCGGTCCGGTCGACTCGTTCCGCGCCTACCTCTACACCGTGATCCGCCGGCTCGCGGTCGAGGCGGGCATCCGGAAGTCGCGCGAGCAGGACACCGACGACTGGAGTCCGTACGAGGCGTCGACCGCCGTCGGGAACGACACCGACCGCGGCCTCGAGGCCCAGCTCGTCGCGAAGGCCTTCCAGACGCTGCCCGAGCGCCAGCAGGCCGTGCTCTGGTACCTCGAGGTCGAGGGCCTCACGCCGCTGCAGGCCGCGCCCCACTTCGGGCTGAGCCCGAACGCGACGAGCGCGCTCGCGGTGCGCGCTCGCGACGCGCTCCGCGTCGCCTATCTGCAGGCCCACGTGTCCGACCACCCCATCCATGCCGAATGCGGTCCGACGCGCAGGCTGCTCGGCGGCTACCTCCGGTCGACGCTCTCGCAGCGCGATGCGGGGAAGGTCGAGGACCATCTCAAGGCCTGCGACGAGTGCCCGCTCGTGCTCGAGGAGCTGAAGGACGTCGGCTACGGCCTCAAGTCGGTCTTCGCTCCCCTGCTCATCGGCGGCGGCCTCATCGGCGGGCTGCTCGTCGCGATCGGCGGCGGCGACGACCGTGCGATGGCGGCGGTCGCGACCGCCGCGGGGGCGGCCGGTGCCGGCGTCGCCGGCGCGGCAGCCGCGTCCGGCG
>JAGIAU010000137.1 GCA_017744755.1 Microbacteriaceae bacterium | reverse complement strand
GGTCGCGCGCGAGGCGGGCCAGCAGGGCGCCGCGTTCGCCCGCGACGAGGTCGCGCCGCGTGTGCGCGCCGCCGCGTCGACGACCGCCGACGCCGCGCGGACGGCCTACGACCGAGTGGCGCCCGCCGCCGCGTCGACGCTCGCGACGGTCGCCGCCATGGGCGATCAGGGCGTGCGCGCGGTCCTCGCCCGGCTCGCGAAGGCCCGCGCCTCGGCGGCTCCCGCGGCCGTCGTCGTCGCCGCGCCCACCCGCAAGGGGATCGGAGTCGGCGGCTGGATCGGGATCGCGGTCAGCGCCGTCGCGATCGGCGCCGTCGCCTACGCGGTGTGGCAGACGCTCCGCGCCGACGACGACCTCTGGATCGAGGACGAGGCCGACGAGCCCGTGGCCCCGCAGGACTGATCCGCTCCCGCGGCTCGAACATCCCCGCCGCCCGGCTCCCGCACCAGGGTTCCACCGCAGCACCACGGTCCCACCCGGTGGAAGCGCGGTGCCGGAGTGGAAGCACGGTGCCGGAGCACTGCTCGGGCCGCTCGGGCGAGCCCGCTACCGCATCCGGAGGCGACGGAGCCGGGCCAGCAGCTCGGGCGCGTTCTGGTCCAGGATGCGGCCGCCCGCGACGATCCCGCCCGTGAGCGCGGCACCGCCCCACAGCAGTCCGGCGACCAGCGTCCCCCAGCCGAGCACCGGATCCCCCGTCGCGAGGGCGAACGCGCCCAGCACGATGATCGGCGCCAGCACCGTGCCCGTCGCCCCGGTGACGACATAGGAGCCGACGACCTGCGTCGTGTTCGACCCGGGCGGCGCGCTGAACGGGTTCCGGCCGGTCGCCGGCACGGGGACGACGACGAGCGCCGACGACACGCTCGCGATGCCGGTGCCCGTCAGCAGCGCGGCGAACGCGAGTCCGAGCACCGCCGGCACCCGCGTCGGCGAGCCGACGGCGAGCGGGGCGAGCACCGCGACGAGACCGACGATCGGGACGGCGACCACGAGGAGCGCGAGGGCGCGGCCCAGCCGATCGGCGCGCCCGCGGACCGCCGCGGCCACCTCCGAGGAGAACGCGGTGCCGTCGTAGGAGATCCCGGCGAACTGCGCGAGCGGCAGCAGGCCGGCGGCGATCGGCGCCGCGACGAACGCGAGCCAGTCGAGCCGCTGCGCGAACGCGAGCAGCAGGAAGAGGATCGGCACCGCCGGGATGATGACGAGCTGCACGACGAGGCGGGGGTCCCGCACCCAGAGCACGAGACTGCGTGCGGCGATCGCGCCGACCGGGCCGGTCGGGACGAGACGGAACACGCCGAGGCTGCCGGAGCGCAGCCGGTGCCCCGCGGCGCCCCGCGAGCGCAGCGACTCCCGGAGCGCGAGCCACCAGAGCAGCCCGAGCACGAGGATCGTGCCGAGCGCGACCAGGAGCGAGAGCAGCAGCCGGTCCGTCCGTCCGTCCGCGACGTAGCCGGGGATCGCCCACACGGCGCCGAGCGGCGTCAGCGCGATCGCGTCGACGAGCGCCTCGAAGTTCGCCCACGGCGGCCAGAACACCGCGAGCGCCAGGCCGATGGGCGCGAGCATGACGGCCGCGGCGATGAACGTCGCGAGCACCCGTCCGGCGGCGCCATGCCGGTCGACGAGGTTCCCCGCCAGCGCCGTCGCGGCGCGGGAGCCGACGACGCAGGTCACCAGGACGAGCGCGGCGCTCGGCACCGCGACGAGCGCCGCGAGGGGATAGTCGGACCAGGCGTAGACGGCGGCGAGCGCGGCGAGCAGCGTCGCCGCGCCCGGCACCCAGGCGACGCCGACGAGGAACTCGGCCGCGAGGATCCGGCCGGGCCGGAGCGGGAAGCGCGCGAGCTTCCGCGGGTCGAGCGCCGACCCCGCGCCCCCGACGATGAGCGGGGCGATGATCCAGCCGAGCGTGACGAGCGCGCCCGTGACGACCCACGGCGCCTGCCGCTCGAAGGGCAGCTCCTTGATGAGCAGGATCCGGGCCGTCGTGTAGGCGACCGCGACGAGGACGAGCGCCTGCAGCGCGCCGAAGATCACGGCGAGGCGCATGACCGGGCTCCGCCGGAGCGTGTTCGCCAGCACCTGGAAGCGCAGCCGGAGCAGGGTCAGGACGGTCGCAGCCACTCCGGCCCCTCACTGTGCCGCCGGCCGCCGACGAGCTCGAGGAAGCGGTCCTCGAGCGAGACGCCGGCGCGCACCTCGTCGATCGGGCCTGCGGCGAGCACCCGGCCGGCCGCGACGATCGCGACGTGGTCGCACATCCGCTCGACGAGGTCCATCGAGTGGCTGGAGACGACGACCGTTCCGCCGAGGGCGACGAAGCCGTGCAGGATGTCGCGGATGTTCGCCGCCGAGACGGGGTCGACCGACTCGAAGGGCTCGTCGAGCACGAGCACCCGCGGGGAGTGGATGAGCGCGCAGGCGAGGGCGATCTTCTTCGTCATGCCGGCCGAGTAGTCCGCGACCGCGGCACCCGCCGCCGCGCCGAGGTCGAGCATGTCGATGAGCTCCGCGGCGCGCTGGGCGACGGTCTCGCGCGGGAGCTCGTAGAGCAGGCCCGTGTAGTGGAGGAGCTGCTCGCCCGTCAGCCGGTCGAAGAGGTCGACGCCGTCGGCGAGCACCCCGACCATGCGCTTCGCCCGGGTCGGATCCGCCCATACGTCGACGCCGTGCAGCAGCACGCGGCCCGCGTCGGGCCGGAGCAGCCCGGTCGCGATGGAGAGCGTCGTCGTCTTGCCCGCGCCATTGGGCCCGAGGAGACCGGTGAACGTTCCCGCCGGGATCGCGAGATCGATGCCCGCGACGGCGAGGCGGTCGCCGTACCGCTTGACGATCCCGGCGAGCTCGATCGCGGCGGCGGCGCCGACGAGCCGATCGGCCGGCTCAGCCAAGACGCTTCGCGACGAACGCCGTCGCCCGCGCCCACGCGTCCGCGGCGACCTCCGGATTCCAGGCGAGCGGGTTCGTCTCGTTGAAGAACGCGTGCCGCGCCTCCGGGTAGACGACCGCCTCGAAGTCGACGCCCGCCGCCGTCATCGCGGCGCGCACCTCCGGCAGCCGTTCCATGATGGGGACGTCGAGCTCGCCGACGAGGGCGAGGACCGGGCAGCCGATGTCCTGGATCTTCTCCGCGGCCGGCGCGGTCCCGTAGAAGGGGACCGCGGCGAGCACGCGGTCGTCCTCCGCCGCGAGGGCATAGGCGTAGGTGCCGCCGAAGCAGAACCCGGTGACGGCGATCCGGCCGTCCACGCCCGGCTCCTCGTCGAGCCGGTCGAGCAGGCCGACGAGCTGCGCGAGCGCGCCGCGCGCGTACTCGGGCTCGCGGGCGGCGGTCAGCTTCTCCCGGAGCCGGGGCTGCCACTCGAGGCGGACCGCCTCGTCCGGATGCGCGAGCGCCTGCTGCAGCTCCAGCCCGACGTCCGGCGTCACGCCGCCGCGGCTGAGGATGTCGGGGGCGACGGCGAGGTAGCCCTCGGCCGCCCAGCGGTCCGCGACGCCCTTGATCTGGTCGACGAGCCCCCAGATCTCATGGATGACGACGATCGCACCGCGCGGCGGGACGGCCGGCTCGGCGCGGTAATAGAACAGGTCGCCGACGACCTCCATGCTCCCCATGGCGTCAGTCTACGGGCGACGTCACACGGGGCATGCAGGATCGTCGCCTAGCCTGCCGGACATGGCGGGAGCGAACGCGCGGGCCTCCGATGACCGCTTCCGGTGGCGCCGCCAGGGCGGCGGGTTCATGGGCGCCGCCTTCGAGGAGGTCTTCCATCCGGACGCCAAGGAGGCGCGGCTCATCTGGGAGACGCAGACCGAGCTGCCCGCACCGGCCCCGGCTCCTGGCGACCCGCCGTGGGACCCCGAGTCTGGGAAGATCACGATCATGCTGCCGCGCGAGGACGACTCGGCGTAGCGTCGCGGGCATGGCCCGGATCGCATCCAAGCTCCACCCCTGCCTCTGGTTCGACGGGCAGGCGCTGCCCGCCGCCGAGTTCTACACGGGCGTGTTCCCCGACTCCTCGATCGATCGGATCACCCGCTTCCCCTCCGACGCGACGGAGGGCGAGCCCGGGGCGGTGCTGCTCGTCGACTTCACGCTCGCCGGGACCCGCTTCGTCGGGCTGAACGGGGGATCTGAGTTCGCGTTCACCGAGGCGGTGTCCTTCGTCATCACGACCGAGGACCAGGGCGAGACGGACCGGTACTGGTCGGCGCTCACCGCCGGCGGCGAGGAGAGCATGTGCGGCTGGCTCCGCGATCGGTACGGGCTCTCCTGGCAGGTCACCCCGCGGCGACTGCTCGACCTCGTGACCTCCGACGACGCCGAGGTCGCGCGGCGGGCCTTCCAGGCGATGCAGCCGATGCGGAAGATCGACATCGCGACGATCGAGGCCGCCGTCGCCGGCGGATGAGGTCCCGGCGAGGCCCTGCAGGTTCGCTCGACCACCGGGACGGCCGTCGATGAACGCGCTCGGGCGCATCCCCCTCGCGCTGCTGCGCTCCACGCACCCGTGGCCCGCGCTCAGCGTGACGGTCATCGCGGTGCTGCTCGGCGCCTTCGCCGGGCTCGAGACGTGGCGGATCGTCGTGCTCGGCGTCGCCACCGCGCTCGATCAGGCATCGGTCGGTCTGTCGAACGACTGGATCGACGCGGCGCGCGACCGGGCCACGCGCCGCCGGGACAAGCCCGTCGCCCTCGGCCGAGTGCCGGTGCAGCTCGTGCGCGCCGTCGCGATCGGGTGCGCCGCCGCCGCGCTCCTCGTCACCGTCCCGCTCGGCTGGGCCGCCGTCGGCGTGCACGCGATCATGCTGGGCGCCGCGTGGTCCTACAACGCGGGGCTGAAGCGCAGCGCGTTCTCCATCGTCCCGTTCCTCGTCGCCTTCGGACTCGTGCCCGTGCTCGTCACGCTGTCGCGCGCGGAGCCGGCGCTGCCCGGCTGGGCCGCGGTCGGGGCGGGCGCGCTCCTCGGCGGGGCAGCGCATCTGGCGAACGCGCTCCCCGACCTCGACGACGACCGGCGCACCGGCGTCCTCGGGTTCCCGCACCGTCTGCCGCGGCCCGCGCTCATCGCGCTGCTCGCCGTCCTCCTGCTCGCGGGGCTCGGCCTGCTCGTCGTCGCCGGGCCGGAGTTCCTCGCCCCTGCGGGGTGACGGAATTGGGCATCCGCCACATAAAGGCGCGCCCGCCATCACCCCGACGTAGGGTCGGGATGTGCCCATCAAGTACCTCGGCTCGAAGCGGGTGCTGGTCGATGTGCTCGGGCGGATCGCCTCGGCGGTCGAGGCGGGGGCCGCGGTCGACCTCTTCACGGGGACCACGCGGGTCGCGCAGGAGCTGAAGCGCCGCGGGATGACGGTCACCGCCGTCGACACCGCGACCTACAGCAAGGTGCTCGCCGACTGCTACATCGCGACCGACGCGGAGACGGTCGACGAGCACGCGCTCGCCGAGGCCCTCGCCGAGCTGTCGGCGCTGCCCGGGCGGCGGGGGTACGTGACCGAGGTGTTCTGCGAGCGCTCCCGCTACTTCCAGCCGAAGAACGGCGAGCGCATCGACGCGATCCGCGACCGGCTCGAGACGCACTGGCGCGACTCCCCGCTCTTCCCGGTCCTGCTCACCTCGCTGCTCGAGGCCGCCGACCGGGTCGACAGCACGACCGGCGTGCAGATGGCCTACCTGAAGCGCTGGGCGCCGCGCGCGCACAACGACCTCGCGCTGCGGCGGCCCGAGCTGCTGCGCGGCGCCGGCGCCGCGCTGCTCGCCGACGCGCTCGACGTCGTCGACGCGCTGCCGCGCACCGACTTCCTGTACCTCGACCCGCCCTACAACCAGCACCGGTACTTCACGAACTACCACATCTGGGAGACCCTCGTCCGCTGGGACGCCCCGGAGACGTACGGCGT
>JAGIAU010000136.1 GCA_017744755.1 Microbacteriaceae bacterium | reverse complement strand
GCTCGCGCCACTGCGCGATCCAGCCGGGGAGCCGGCCGATCGCGAACAGGACCGTGAACATCCGCGTCGGGAAGCCCATGGCCTTGTAGATGACGCCGGTGTAGAAGTCGACGTTCGGGTAGAGCTTGCGCGAGATGAAGTACTCGTCGGTCAGGGCCGCCTGCTCGAGCTCCTTCGCGATGTCGAGCAGCGGGTCGTCGATGCCCAGCTCGTCGAGCACGGAGTCGGCGGAGGCCTTCACGAGCTTGGCGCGCGGATCGTAGTTCTTGTAGACCCGGTGGCCGAAGCCCATGAGCTTGACCCCGTCCTCCTTGTTCTTCACCCGCTCGACGAAGCGCTGCACGCTCTCGCCGGAGTCGCGGATCTTGCCGAGCATCGTGAGGACGGCCTCGTTCGCGCCGCCGTGCAGCGGGCCGTAGAGGGCGTTGATGCCGGCGGAGATGCTCGCGAAGATGTTCGCGTCCGTCGACCCGACGAGGCGGACGGTCGAGGTCGACGCGTTCTGCTCGTGGTCCTCGTGCAGGATGAGCAGCCGGTCGAGCGCCTTCACGAGCACGGGGTTGAGGTCGTAGATCTCGGCGAGGTTGCCGAAGTTGAGCTTGAGGAAGTTCTCCACGAAGGACAGCGAGTTGTCCGGGTAGAGGAACGCCTGTCCGATCGCCTTCTTGTGCGCGTACGCGGCGAGGACGGGGAGCTTCGCGAGGAGGCGGATCGTGTTCAGCTCGACCTTCTCGGGGTCGTGCGGGTCGAGATCGTCCTCGTAGTAGGTGCTCAGCGCGGACACCGCGGCCGAGAGCACCGACATGGGGTGCGCGGTGTGCGGGAGCGCCTGGAAGAAGCGCTTGAGGTCCTCGTGGATGAGGGTGTGGTGGCGGATCTTCTCGTCGAACTCCGCGAGCTGCGCGGGCGTCGGCAGCTCGCCGTAGATGAGGAGCCACGCGACCTCGAGGTAGGTCGAGTGCGCGGCGAGGTCCTCGATCGCGTAGCCGCGGTAGCGCAGGATGCCCTGGTCGCCGTCGATGTAGGTGATGGCGCTGCGGGTGCTCGCCGTGTTGACGAAGCCCTGGTCGATCGTCGTCAGCCCGGTCTGCTTCGTGAAGCTCGAGATGTCGATGGACGACTTGCCGTCCGTCGCGCGCAGGATCGGGAACTCGGCGGATCCACCCGGGAACTGCAGCGTCGCGGTCTCGGTCGTGTTCCCCTCGGTCACCGTTCCAGCTTAGGTCAGTTCGTCACCTGGCCGAACCGCCACGATTCCACAGGCTCGTTTGTAGGATGGCGACAGAACGCGCTCCCTGCGCGCGGCTCCCCCGCCGCACCCCGCCGTGCCCGGGCGCGAACGGCTCGCTGCGCCGCCGGCATTGAACCGTTTGCGCCCGCCGCACCGGGCGCCACCCGCCCGGCAGCTCCTGCCTGGGCGCAAATGGTTCCGCGAACACGCCGGCATGGACCGATCGCGCCCACTACGCGACTCGACGGGACGCGAGCGCGTCGAGGACGTCGGCAGCGAGCGCATCCGGCGCCGCAAGCAAGACCTTGTCGACGCGGATGTGACGCCAGCCCAGCGCGGTGATCCGATTGATCCGCCCGATGTCGATGCTGAACTGGTGCTCGTCGTCCCAGTGCTGCCGACCCTCGTACTCGACGACGGTGCGTTCGCTCCGCCAGACGAGATCGCCGTGTGCGATCACGCGGCCCGCGCCGTCATGAATCGGCCCGTTGATCTCCGGCTCGGGCAGCCCTCGACGCACGAGTGCGAGCCGGAGCATGGTCTCGCGCCACGAATCCGTACCCGGTCGCGCCCAGGCGAGCGCCTCGCGCAGGGCGGCGCTGCGGGGCCGCCCGCTCCTGGCCGCCGCCTCGAGCTCCGACCACGTCGCCATCGGATCGCGACGCGCGATGAGTCCGTCGGCGATCGCGACGAGCTCGTCGACGGCGGCCTCCATCGCCAGGTCGACCCAGGTCTCCACCGGGTCCGTCACGAGGAGGCCGGCGCCGGTGCGGATGGTGCGTCTCGGCGTCCGCGCCACGTGCCCGTTGACCCCGGGCCGTCGCATGGCGCGCTTGTCGCCGATCATGGTCACGTCGAGCCGTCGCTCCGATCGCCCCTCCGGGACGCGCATCCCGAGGAGCCGCGCCGCGGTGAGGTGACTGAACACCTCCCCAGGACGGAACACGGTCTGCAGCGCGAGCGCCCGATCGACGAGGCGCTCCGGCGGCGGGGCGGTGGTCCGGACGCCGTGGAACGGGTTCGACAGATCGCGCACGACACCCCAGCTCGCACCCTCGGCGAGTGCCGCCCGAACGCGGAACGGTCGATCGCGGAGCGCGGGAGGGAATCCAGCAGCGGGGTCCATGCGGGCATCCTGCTCGGATCCGCCGGAAGCCGTCCTTCGTTGTCCACAGGTTCCGGCGGGGTGTGCGTTCTAGCCCGTCGCGGCCTGTGGACAGCGCCGCGCGGCCTGATGGGCGCAATCGGCTCGACCGGCGCCGCAGGCAGCGCTGTTTGCGCCCAGGGACACACCGACATGGCGACCTCGCCACCCCGGGTGGGCGCAGATGGCTCCCGGCGCGCACCGATGGGGACCATTTGCGCCCACGGCATCACGGCGCCCCGGCGGGCGGGCCCCGGCGGGCGGGTCCCAGCTGGGCGGAAACGGCCCCGTTCCCGCGGTGAGGAGGGCTATTCGCGCCCAGGCCCGGGGACGAACACGCCGGCCGCAGGCGCTACGCGAGCAGCTCCAGGCGGGCGGCGGCGTCGCGGATCGCCGCGTCGGTCGCGGTCAGGGCCACGCGGACGTGCCGCGCCCCGGCGGCGCCGTAGAAGTCCCCGGGCGCGACGAGGATGCCGAGCCCGGCGAAGAGGGCGAGGGTCTCGCGCGAGGATTCGCCGCGGCTCACCCACAGGTACAGGCCCGCCGACGACTCGTCGATGACGAAGCCGGCGCGCTCCAGCGCCGTCTGCAGCAGCCGGCGCCGCTCGCGGTACCGCTCGCGCTGCGCCTGCACGTGGGCGTCGTCCGCGAACGCCGCCGCCATCGCCGCCTGCACGGGCTGCGGGACCATGAGGCCGAGGTTCTTCCGCACGGACAGGACGTCGGCGATGAGCCGCCTGCAGCCGGCGACGATGCCCGCCCGGTAGCCGGCGAGGTTCGACTGCTTGCTGAGCGAGTAGACGGCGAGCACGCCGGAGCGCGAGTCGCCGACGACGCGCGGATCGAGGATCGACGGGGTCGGATCGGGGCCGGCCCAGTTCAGCTCGGCATAGCACTCGTCGCCGACGATGACGGCGCCGAGCTCGCGGGCACGGGCGACGGCGGCGCGCAGCTGCGGCACATCGAGGACCCGCCCGTCCGGATTGCCCGGGGAGTTGATCCAGATGAGCTTCGTGGACTCGGGCCACGCCGCCGGATCGTCCGAGGCGACGGCGGTCGCACCGACGGCGGCCGCGCCGACCTCATAGGTGGGGTACGCGAGCGACGGGTGCACGACGACGTCGCCGGGGCCGAGGCCGAGCGTGAGCGGGAGGAGCGCGATGAGCTCCTTCGAGCCGATCGTCGGGAGGACGTGATCGGCGGTGAGACCGTCGACGCCGCGGCGACGGGCGAACCAGTCGACGACCGCCTCGCGCAGCGCCGGGGTGCCGACGGTCGCCGGGTAGCCGTGCGCGTCGACCGCGGCGACGAGCGCGTCCGCGATGACGGACGGCGTCGGGTCGACGGGCGAGCCGACGGAGAGGTCGATGAAGCCGTCCGGGTGGGATCTCGCCCTGGCGGTCGCCTCGCCGATGGTGTCCCACGGGAAGTCGGGGAGCTGGAGCATGCGTTCTCTCGTCTTGAGGGTCCGAGGTCTCGATACGGCGCGACGCGCCTACTCGACCCGCGTGGGAGCGTTCATTCGCCCTGCGGCGGGAGCGCCTTGATGAGCGCGTGGTCGTCGTGGATGACGCCGACCTTGGCGGCGCCGCCGGGCGAGCCGATCTCGGCGAAGAACTCGACGTTCGCGGTGTAGTAGTCGGCCCACTGCGACGGCAGGTCGTCCTCGTAGTAGATGGCCTCGACGGGGCAGACGGGCTCGCAGGCGCCGCAGTCGACGCACTCGTCGGGATGGATGTAGAGCATCCGGTCGCCCTCGTAGATGCAGTCGACGGGGCATTCGTCGACGCAGGCGCGGTCCTTGACATCGACGCAGGCCTCGGCGATGACGTAGGTCACTTAGCGCTCCTCAGCGGGCTCGTGCCCGAGGGTTCCGGGCCCGTCCATCGTATCGTCGGCTTCGGTGCCCTCCGGCGACGAACGCACCCGACGGCGCGGCCATGCGACGACGACCGCGGCGGCGAGCGGCGCGGCGACGAGCCAGGTCCAGCCGAATCCGTCCGCGGCGACGACGACGCTCCCGCCGGCCCCCGCGAAGGTGAGCACGGCGACGGCGCCGATGACGCCGAGCGCCCCGCCGACGGCCGGCCAGCGCGTCTCCCAGAGCAGCCGCATGGCGACGAGGAACGCGATGACGGAGGCGAGGCCGAGGACGATGCCGTACGGCACCTCGATCCCGAGGAACGGCGCGACGGCGCGGTGCGCCACCGTGAAGAGCGTCCCGATCGCGGCGCCGCACACCGCGGCGATGAGCGCGGAGAGGGCGTTCATCGCGGGCTGCACGCGTCCAGCGTAGGGTCCCGACTTGTGTCTCAGCCCCATTAGGTTAGGCTTACCTGCTGGAAGCGAAGGCTTGCCTGAGGGGGCGGCCGCGAGACACCGAGAGGACGGCCGTGCTGCTCAGCAACCTCCTGATCGGCCTCCGCGAGGGGCTCGAGGCGGGTCTGGTCGTCGGCATCCTCGTCGCCTACATCCGCAAGGTCGGCCGCGCCGACGTCCTCCCGAAGCTCTGGCTCGGCATCGGCATCGCCGTCGGCCTCGCGCTCGGCACCGGCGCGCTCCTCACCTGGGGCCCCTACGGCCTGAGCTTCCAGGCCCAGGAGGCCATCGGCGGCGTCCTCTCCATCGTCGCGGTCGGCCTCGTCACCTGGATGATCTTCTGGATGGCGCGGAACGCCCGTCACCTGCGCGCCGAGCTCCACGGGCGGCTCGACAGGGCGCTCGCGGGCGGCACCGGGGCGCTCGTCGCGATCGGCGTCATCGCGGTCGGCCGCGAGGGGATCGAGACGGCGCTCTTCGTCTGGGCGAACGTCAACGCGCAGGAGAACGCCCTCCTCGGCACCCTGGGCGCGTTCCTCGGCATCCTCGTCGCCATCGGGATCTCGTTCCTCATCTACCGGGGCGCGGTCCGGATCGACCTGCGGCGCTTCTTCCTCTGGACGGGCGCGTTCCTCGTCGTGGTCGCCGCGGGCGTGTTCGCCTACGGGATCCACGACCTGCAGGAGGCGGGCTGGCTGCCCGGCGTCACGACGCACGCGTTCTCGATCGCCGCGGCCGTGCCGCCGACGAGCTGGTACGGCGTCCTGCTCGCCGGCCTCTTCAACTTCACGCCCGAGCCGACCTGGCTGCAGCTCATCGGCTGGGCGCTGTACCTCGCCGTCGTCATGACGGCGTTCCTCATCGTCAGTGCGGGTCGCTCACGCGGCCGCAGCGCCCCCGAGCCGGCCGCCCCCGCGACCAGCCCGGTGCCGGTCACGTCCGTCGCGCACTGAGCGTTCTCCCGATCCATACCTAGGAGCAGCATGCCCACGTCCCGTCTCGCCCCCGCCGCCGCGGTCGCCGCGCTCGGCCTCGCCGCCGTCGCCCTCGCCGGCTGCGTGCCGAACACCCCGGGCGGCGCCCCCCGCCTCTCCGTCGCGATCAGCGACACGGACTGCGTCGTCTCGGCCGACACGACGGCGGCCGGCACGGTGACCTTCGCCCTGGAGAACACGGGCAGCGACGTCAACGAGTTCGAGGTCTTCGCCGAGGACCAGCTGCGCATCGTCGGCGAGAAGGAGAACGTGACGCCCGGCCAGCAGGTCGACTACGTCCTGCAGCTCCAGCCGGGCACGTACTACAC
>JAGIAU010000135.1 GCA_017744755.1 Microbacteriaceae bacterium | reverse complement strand
CCGCCGGCCGGATCCGCGCGGCGGCGCGGGCGGCGCGCTCGCGCACCGCCGGGTTGCCGCGCACGCCTCGCGGCACGAGGACGCGGAGACGGTGCAGGACCCGATAGGCGAACGAATGCGTCGGGACGACCGGAACGGGCACGGGCGGGTGCTCGACGCGCTCCACGATCGGCTCGATCGAGGTCTCGACGAAGCGGTCCCAGCGGTTCGAGTACGACAGGAAGCGCACGTTCTCCTGCTGCCGGCGCAGCGCCTCGGCGATGCCGTAGGTGACGCGCTGCGTGCCGCCGTGGACGCCGCCCCAGCGCTCCAGGTCGGTCAGGTCGATCCAGAGGGTCCCGCTCACAGCGTCGCCACCGCCTCGACGAGCGGGGCGAGGCACCGCTCCCAGGTGACGGAGCGGGCCTGCTCCCGCTGCTCGGCCGTCCGCGGGACGAGCGGGGTGCGGAACGCCTCCCGGATCGCCGCGTGGAAGCCGGGGCGATCGCCCTCCTGGACGACCCAGGTGTTGGGGAAGCCGGCGAACCACTCGAAGCCGCGCAGCGCCGTCGGCGTGCAGACGACGCGCGTGTCCGCGAGGATCGCCTCCGCCGTCTTGAGGTTCGAGCCGCCGCCGAAGACGAGGGGCAGCAGCAGCACGTCCGAGACGCCGATGAGGCCCTGCAGCTCCGCCTCCGGCAGCTGTCCGGCGACGACGCCGCGGAGCCAGAACGTCGCCCCCTCGATGCTCGCGTCCTCCGGGCCGACGAGGTGCTCGACGTGACCGCCGATCGATCCCGCGAACACGATGCGCTCGTCCGCCGCGAGGAAGCCGAGGCCAAGGCCGATCATCGTCTCGAAGCCGTTGATGTTCGGCACGTGGGCGCTGCCGACGAACGTCGCGATGCGGTCGACGCCGTCCGCCGCGAAGCGGGCGCGCCACGCCGCGACGGCCTCCGGGCTCGGCGCGAGCGGTTCCATGCCGTTGGGCGCGAGGACCGTCGCGGCGGCGCCGAGCTCGCGATGCGCGTTCAGATCCGAGACGGTGCAGGCGGCGACGAGGTCCGCCTCGACGCTCAGACGCGCCTCGAGCTCGGCGATCTCCGCCACGGTCTCGGCGATGAGGCCGGCGTCGACGCCGAAGCGCTCCATCACGGACTCGCGCAGCGGCGCCTCGATGTTCTCCGAGCCGAACACGATCCTCGGCGCCAGGCCCTCCGCCGCCAGGAGCGGCTTCAGGCCGATCCAGGTGTACGGCGTCTCGAGGTGCACGATGTCGGGGCGGAACTCCCGGAGGAAGGCGGCGACCCGCGTCCGGACCGTCTCGTCCTCCCAGATCGCGTGCCCGATGATGACGTCCTCCGTGAGCGGCCGCGCGATCGAGCGCTCGACGAGCGGCGCCGGGAGCCGGACGTCGACCGGCGTGGCATGCGGATAGTGGCGGTCGTCGAAGACCGCGAGGTACTGGACGTGCGAGAACGCGCGCGCGTACGCGTCGACGATCGCCCGCGTGCGCTTCTGCCCGCCATGGCTCGGCCGCTCGATCGGGAACGTCCCGGTGACGAGGACCCGACGCTCGATCATGCGCTCCCATGGTCGTGCCGACTGCGGTGCGCCCGAAGGGACTCGAACCCCTAACCTTCTGATCCGTAGTCAGATGCTCTATCCATTGAGCTACGGGCGCATGCTGCAGGAAAACAGCCTGTCGAGTATAGCGCACTCCGGTCGGGTCTCGCGCCGCTCAACCGCCCTGACGAGACAGCGAGCCCAGGTAGAACGCCACGAGGAACACGACGATCCCGACGATCGCGATCGTCCACATCCACTTCGCGCTCATGTCCCCGATTCTCGCATGCGCGCGTCGCCGCCCGGATCGACCGAGGCCTCGTAGGCGAGCTCGGCGCCGCGGCGACGCCCGATCGATGCGAGGACGGGGAAGAGCAGCACGCTCAGCATCCCGGCCGCGACGAGCGCCGCCGCGAGTCCCGCGGAGAGCAGGCCCTCGTCCTGCCCGATGGCGGTCACGGCGACGATGAGCGGCAGGCCGGTCGCGGCGTAGAGCGCGAGCCGGACGCGGTCGCCGCGGGAGGCGCCGCGGGGGGCGGCGAGCTGGGCCGGCAGCCCGCGGATGAGGAACAGCGCGACGAGCAGCACGGGGACGAGGGCGAAGAGCCACGGCTCCGCGACGAGGGCGCGCAGGTCGAAGCCGACCCCGGTCTCGATGAAGAAGATCGGGACGAGGAAGCCGAAGGCGACGGCGTCGACCTTGGACGCGACGAGCTCCCGGTCGTGCGCCGGCGCGCGGGCGATCATGATCCGCCAGAGCACGCCCGCGCAGAACGCGCCGAGCAGCATGTCGAGGTCCAGCGCGATGGACAGCGCGACGAGCACGGCGACGATGAGCAGGATCAGGCGCACCGCGAACTGGCCGGTCGTGTCGAGCGTGAGCGAGACGAGGCGATGCAGCGGCCCGTGCTCGACCCGGGCCGACACCCAGACGAGGACGACGGCGAGCGCGACGAAGACGAACAGCACGACGCTCGACGTCCCGAGGTCGCGGCCGCCGAGGAAGAGCGAGATGGCGATGAGCGGCCCGAACTCGCCGACCGCGCCGACCGCGGACACGGCCGTGCCGAACGGGGTGCCGAGCAGCCTCGCGTCCCGCAGGATCGGCAGCACCGCGCCGAGGGCCGTCGAGCTGAGCGCCACCCCGATGACGATCGCGGTCTGCCAGCCAGCGAGGTGCAGGAGTCCGGCGCCGAGCGCGAGCACGAAGGAGATGGCCCAGGCGAGCGCGCCGCGACGCAGCGGCCGGCCCGCGATGGCGCGGAAGTCGATCTCCGTCCCCGCGACGAAGAACAGCATCGCGAGGCCGAAGTCGGCGAGCCCCGCGAGGAAGGGGTGGGGGTGCACCCAGCCGAGCCCGTTCGGCCCGACGGCGATGCCGAGCAGGATCTCCAGCACGACGATCGGCACCGCGAGCCAGCGGTCGATCAGGCGCACGAGCAGGGGCGCCGCGACGGCGAGGGCCGGCACGAGCACGAGCTCGACGATCTCGTCCACGGCCCCCTCCCCGGCAGGTTTCGTATGACAGAGTAGGGCCGCGCCGGTCGGGCGGAGTGCGAGGAGGCACACGATGGTCGAGAACGTCCAGCAGCAGGTCACCGTCGTCACCGGCGCGGCGGGCGGCGTCGGCGGCGCCGTCGTGCGGGCGCTCCTCGCCGCGGGCCACCGCGTCGTCGCCGAGGATCGCTCGGAGGACGTGCGACGGCTCGAGGGCGACGACGTCGCGGTCGTCGTCGGGGACGTGGCCGAGGCCTCGACCGCGGCGGAGAGCGTTCGTGTCGCCGTCGAGCGCTTCGGCGCGCTGACGGGCCTCGTGAACAACGCCGCCCGGTTCCAGATGTCCGCCATCCAGGACACCCCGCTCGAGCTCTGGGACGCGATCATGCGGACGAACGTGCGCGGCGCCTTCGCCCACATCCAGGCGGCGCGGGACGCCCTCATCGAGACGCGCGGCGCGATCGTCAACACCGGCTCCATGTCGGGCCTCATCGGGATGCCCGACCAGACGCTCTACGGCGCGACGAAGGGCGCCGTCCACCAGCTCACCCGGATGGCGGCGATCGAGCTCGCCCCGCACGGCGTCCGGGTCAACGCCGTCGCGCCCGGCCACATCGAGACGGGCTTCATGGACGCGTTCCTGCCGCCGGCCGGCGAGGTGCGCGACGAGGTGCTCACCGGCATCCGGCACAGCCACCCGATCGGCCGCTCGTCGAGGCCCGAGGAGGTCGCGGCGGCGATCGCGTTCCTGCTCTCACCCGCGGCCGGCACGATCACGGGCGTCGTGCTCCCGGTCGACGGCGGCTACACGGCCGCCTGAGCAGCCGTCTCCCTTGGCGGAGACGGAGGGATTTGAACCCTCGACAGAGTTTTACCCCTGTACCTTCTTAGCAGGAAGGCGCACTCGACCTGGCTATGCGACGTCTCCGAGTACCAGGAGATTCTAGCGGGCCGAAACCGCGCGACCGTCCCGTCAGTTCGCGACGGAGCAGGAGAAGTCGGCGGCCGTCTGGCCCGTGACGCCCTCGGCCACCGGAAGACCGGTGTTGTCCGCGAGCTGCGACTGCTCCGCCTCGGTCAGCGTCTTCGTCGTGTCCACGGTCGAGCCGCGGTCGTCGCCGACCTGCGCGAGGACGAACGGCTGGTCGGTGTTGATGTAGTCGAGCAGCGGCTGCGCCGCGTCCCAGGAGGTCGCGACCGGTCGGCTCGCGCCGTCCGGGGATTCGATGTAGTGGGTCGGCCACTGCACGAAGCTGACTCGGTTGAGCGGGATGTTCTTGAGCGCGAGGGCGATCTGCACGAGCGTGTAGGCGTCGCCGAGGCTCGCCGACATCGTCATGTTCGCGAGGGCCGCCTGGCCGAGCGAGAGCAGCTGGAGCGGGTTGTTGAGGACGCCGTCCGACTTCACCTTGCGGATGAGCGAGGAGAGGTAGACCTGCTGCGAGCTGACGCGGCCGAGGTCGGAGCCGTCGCCGACCGCGCCCCGGGTGCGGAGGAAGGCGAGCGCCTCGTAGCCGGTCAGCGTGGACGTGCCGGCAGGGAGGTTGAGGCCGGTGTCCTCGTCGACGATGGGCGCATCGACGCAGACGTCGACGCCGCCGATCGCGGTCGCCATCTGGATGACGCCGTTGAAGGTGATCATGCCGGCGAACTGCACCGGCAGGCCGGTGATGGCCGACACGGTGTCGACGGCGCAGGGGAAGCCGCCCGCGGCGAGCGCGGTGTTGATGCGGCCCCACGCGCAAGGCGTCTCGTCGGCGACCCAGAGGTCGCGCGGGAAGCTGATGGCGACGGCGCTCTGCTGATCCTGCGCGACGTGCAGCAGGATGTTCACGTCGTTGAGGACGCCGCCGTCGTCGGAGCCGTCGATGTTGTTGAGGCCCTCGCGCGTGTCGGAGCCGACGATGAGGATGTTGAAGCCGCCCTCGATCGCCCCGATGTTCGGCGGCGGCGCATCCGTCTCCGAGATGGCGACGACGGTGCCCTCGATCTTCTTGTTGAGCGTGTTCCACACGACCGCGCCGACGGCGCCGCCCGCGAGGAGCACCATGGCGAGCACGGAGGCGACGACGCCGGCGATCAGGCCGCCGGGGTTGTGCCGGGCGCGCCGGGCATGGCGCGGCACGTCGCGCCGCGGCGCGCGTTCCAGCGTCTCGCTCATCGCGTTCTCCCTCTCCGTCCGATCGGCCTGTGCGGAGGGCGTGGGATTCGAACCCACGAGGCGTCTCCGCCCACCGGTTTTCAAGACCGGCTCCATCGGCCGCTCGGACAGCCCTCCCTGTCTGGCCCGGCGAGTCTACCGAGCCAAGCTGTGATCAGCCGTAGTACGGCACGGAGCAGGAGAAGTCCGCCGCCGTCGAGCCCGTCACGCCCTCGAGCACGGGCAGTCCCGAGTTGTCGGCGAGCTGCGCCTGCTGCTCGGGCGTGAGCGCGCCGTTCGGGTCGAGCGTCGAGCCCCGGTCGTCGCCGACGGCGGCGAGCTGGAACGGCTGGTCGGCGCGGATGTGGTCGAAGATCGCGAAGCCGGCGTCCACCGGGAAGTAGTAGCCGTGCGGGCTCGGATCCCCGCCGACCGTCGGGAACTGGGTGAACGTGATCCGGTTGAGCGGGATGTGCTGCAGCACGCGGGCCATCTGCACGAGCGTGTACGGGTCGGCGAGGCTGCCGGACATCGACATGTTCTCCAGCGCCGCCTGCGCGAGGCGCAGCAGGCGGCCGAGGTCGCTCAGCGTGCCGTCCGCCTTGATCTTGCGGACGAGCGAGGACAGGTAGACCTGCTGCGAGCTGACCCGGCCCAGGTCGGAGCCGTCGCCGACGCCGCCGCGGGTGCGCAGGAACGCGAGGGCGTCGTAGCCGCTCAGGTTGTAGGTGCCGGCCGCGGGCAGGTTGAGGCCGGTGTCCTCGTCGACGATGGCGCCGGCGACGCAGACGTCGACGCCGCCGATCGCGTTCGCCATCTGGATGCCGCCGTTGAA
>JAGIAU010000134.1:1861-7864 GCA_017744755.1 Microbacteriaceae bacterium | reverse complement strand
GACTTGTCCTTCTCGTCGTTGCGCCCCTGCTTCGACTTCGCCTTCGCGACGCCCTTGTCGGCCCAGGAGCGCTGCATCCGAGCCCGGTCCTGCAGGTCCTCGACCTTGTCCGCGTACTCCTCGTAGGCCTCGCGGGCGTGCTGGCGCGCGACCTCGCGCTCGCGGAGGTAGGCGTCGTAGCCCCCGCCGTAGCTGTTGACGCGCCGCTGCGGCAGGTCGAGCTCGAGAACGCTCGTCACGGTCCGCGCGAGGAACTCGCGGTCGTGGCTCACGATGACGGTGGCCGCGCGCAGCCCGCCCACGAAGCGCTCGAGCCGCTCGAGGCCGTCGAGGTCGAGGTCGTTCGTCGGCTCGTCGAGCAGGAACACGTCGTAGCGGCTGAGCAGCAGCGCGGCGAGCCCGGCGCGCGCCGCCTGTCCGCCGGAGAGGCCCGTCATCCCGGCGTCGAGCCCGACGTCGAGGCCGAGGTCGGCGAGCACCGCCGCCGTCCGCTCCTCGAGGTCCGCGGCCCCGAGCGCGAGCCAGCGGTCGAGCGCGACGGCGTACTCGTCGTCGGCGCCGTCCTCGCCGGCCGAGAAGCGCTCCGTCGCCGCATCGAAGTCCGCCTGCGCCGCCGCGACGCCCGTGCGCCGGGCGATGAACGCGCGAACGGTCTCGCCCGGCCGCCGCTCCGGCTCCTGGGGGAGGTACCCGACGGCGGCGGCCTGCGGCGCGAGCGACACCGAGCCGTCCTCCGGCTCGAGCTCGCCCGCGAGCGTGCGCAGCAGCGTCGACTTCCCGGCGCCGTTCGGGCCGACGAGGCCGACGACGTCGCCCGGGGCGATGACGAGGTCCAGGCCGGAGAACAGCGTCTTGGGGCCGTGGCCCGCGGCGAGCCCCTTGGCCACGACCGTCGCACTCACCCGGAAATCCTAGGCGGACGCGCCGCGATGCTTCCTCCACAGTCCACGAGGTCAGCGGCCTGTTCACAATTCGACGATTTCGCAGAACGTGCCCCGCCGGGTTCCGGCATGCTCCACGCAGGCCCGGACGGTCCGGGTCGAAGGGAGGGGTCAACATGCTCGACATGTTGACCGCCGCGATCAGCCTGATCGCGGCGACCCTGACGCTCTGGCAGACCCTGCTGGCGGTCCTCGACCGCCGGCGGGTCAGGCGTGGTGTGCACCGCTAGAAGTGTCTGGTCCCTGCCCGCCACCAACACGGGCAGGGACCACCTTCCCGATTGTCCCAGAGGAGTCTCGGAGATGGAAGAAGTCCTGAGCTGGGCCGCGTTCGGCCTCTCGGTCACGGCGCTCATCGTGTCGATCGGCGGCTTCGTCCTGTTGCGACGCGACGGGCGGCGATCAGAGTGAGGGCGCGACGGCGGACCAGGCGACGGTGAGCTCGCCGAGGCGCCAGCGCGTTCTGCCGCCCTGGACCGGCCAGCGGGACCGGAGCGACTCGGCCGTCGCGATCCAGCGCTGCACGGGGCCGTAGACGCCGAGCGGGGCCGCAGTCGCCCATGCCCGGTCGAGGTCCTGGAGGAAGGCGTGCACGGGCTCGCCGGGGACGTTCCGGTGGATGAGCGCCTTCGGCAGCCGCTCGGCGACGATCGAGGGGCTCGGCGCGACATCGGAGCCGATCGTCGGCAGGTGCAGTCCGATGGTCAGCGTCTCGGGGCCGCGCTCGGGACGGAGCGTGACCCAGGAGCCGATCCGTCCGTTCTCCGAGCAGGTGCCCTCCACGAGGGCGCCGCCGGGCTGCAGCCGCCCGAGCATCGTCGCCCAGGCCGCCGAGACCTCCGACTCGTCGTACTGGCGCAGCACGTTCGCCGCCCGGATGATCGCGGGCCGCCGGTCGCCCGGGGTCGGCGCCTCGAAGCCGCCGAGGCGGAAGGAGACACCCGCTCGCCCCTGCGCCATGTCGTTCGCGATGCGGACGCGCTCGGGGTCGATCTCGACCCCGACGACCTCGACGTCGGGGCGGACGCGGGCCAGGCGCTCGCGCAGCTCCAGGACCGTCGTCGCCGAGGCGCCGTAGCCGAGGTCGACGACGAGCGGATCGTCGCTGCGCCGCAGCGCTGGCAGGGCGGCGGTCCAACGGTCCATGCGCCGCAGCCGGTTCGTCCCGGTCGTGCCCCGCGTGATCCGCCCGATCGGACGGGGGCTCATTCGACCGCGTCGAGGTAGCGGAGCAGGACGCCCTCGCGCAGCGCCCAGGGGGAGACCTCGAGCTCGTCCACGTCGAGCGCGCGCATCGCCTCATGCAGCACGATGGCGCCGCCGACGATCTGGAACGTGCGCTCCGGCGTGATGCCGGGCAGGTTCTGCCTCGCCTCGGCCGGCATGGCGGCCATGCGCGGGATCCAGTCCTTGAGCCGGGCGCGGGGGAGGACGAGGCGCTCGATGCCGGCCCAGCCGGGGAGCGAGTGGCCCGCGAGCTTCGCAAGGGAGCGGATCGTCTTCGAGGAGCCGACGACGTGATCGGGCGAGGGCCGGCCGGTCATCATGTCGCGCGCCGTCACCAGGTGCCGCTCGAGGTGCTCCGTCAGCGCCCCGAGCTGCGAGCGGCTCGGCGGATCGTCCGGGAGGAACCCCATCGTGACGCGCCCCGCGCCGAACGGGAGCGAGAGCGCGACCGCCGGCAGCTCGTCCGGCCCGGCGGCGATCTCGAGCGACCCGCCGCCGATGTCGATCATGAGGAGCTCCCCTGCGGACCAGCCGAACCATCGCCGGATCGCGAGGAACGTGGTCCGGGCCTCCTCCGGCCCGTCCAGCACCTGCAGCGGCACGCGGCTGAGCCGCTCGATGCGCGCGATGATGTCCGCGCCGTTCGCCGCGTCGCGCAGCGCCGAGGTCGCGATGGTGAGGAACGCGTCCACCTGCTCGCGGTCGGCGACCTCCCTGGCGGCGGCGATCGCGCGTTCGATCGCCTCGACGCCGTCCGGGCCGATCGAGCCGTCCGGCCGCAGGAAGCGCATGAGGCGGACGACGCTGCGGTGCGATGTCGAGGTCACCGGACGGGCGCCGGCGTGAGCGTCCGCGACGAGCAGGTTGATCGTGTTCGAGCCGATGTCGAGCACCCCGAGCCGCACCCGGCCAGGCTACTCCGGCAATACGCTTGGAGGCATGAGCACGCTGATCCTCCTGCGCCACGGCAACTCCGAATGGAACCAGAGGAACCTCTTCACCGGCTGGGTCGACGTCCGCCTCTCCGAGCAGGGCGTCGCCGAGGCGAAGCGCGCCGGCGAGCTCCTCGCGGAGTCGGGCCTGAAGCCGGACGTGCTCTACACGAGCCTCCTCACCCGCGCCATCCAGACCGCGAACCTCGCCCTCGAGGTCGCCGACCGTCTCTGGATCCCGGTCAAGCGCGACTGGCGCCTCAACGAGCGCCACTACGGCGCGCTCCAGGGCAAGGACAAGGCGCAGACGCTCGCGGAGTTCGGCGAGGAGCAGTTCATGGTCTGGCGCCGCTCGTTCGACGTGCCGCCGCCGCCGCTCGCCGACGACGCGGAGTACAGCCAGGTCGGCGACGAGCGCTACGCGGACGTCCCGGACGCGGAGCTGCCGCGCACGGAGAGCCTCAAGCTCGTCATCGACCGCCTGCTGCCGTACTGGGAGTCGGACATCACCGCCGATCTCGCCGCCGGGAGGACGGTGCTCGTCACCGCGCACGGCAACTCGCTGCGCGCGCTGGTGAAGCACCTCGACGGCATCTCGGACGACGAGATCGCCGAGCTGAACATCCCGACGGGCATCCCGCTCGTCTACGAGCTCGACGCGGACTTCAAGCCGACGGCCCCGGCTGCCTATCTCGACCCGGAGGCCGCCGCTGCGGGCGCTGCGGCCGTCGCCGCGCAGGGCAAGAGGTAGCGGCTCAGCTCTCGCTCGGGACCCACTCGCCGGTGGACAGGTAGGCGACCTTCTTCGCGATCGACACCGCGTGGTCGGCGAAGCGCTCGTGGTAGCGCGACGCGAGCGTCGCGTCGACCGTGTCGACGGCTGCGCCCTTCCACGTCTCGCCGAGCACCTTGTCGAAGACGGAGAGGTGCAGCGCGTCGATGCGGTCGTCGAGGTCGCGGATCTCCTCGGCGATCGCGATGTCCTGCGTCTCGAGCAGCTCGACGAGCTTGCGCGCGATCTCGACGTCGAGCTGGCCCATCTCGCGGAACGTCGGGCGCAGCGTCTTCGGCACGACCTTGTCCGGGAAGCGGTAGCGCGCGAGCTGCGCGATGTGACCGGTCATGTCGCCCATCCGCTCGAGCGAGGCGGAGATGCGCAGCGCCGAGACGACGATGCGGAGGTCGCGGGCGACGGGCTGCTGGCGGGCGAGGATGTCGATGGCCAGCTCGTCGAGGGTCTTCGCGGCGGCGTCGACGACGGCGTCGCCGGCGATGACCTGCTCGGCGAGGGCGATGTCCGACTCGTTGAACGCGGTCGTGGCCCGGGTCATCGAGTCGGCGACGAGACCCGCGATCTCCACGAGCCGACCCTGGACCTCGCGCAGCTCCTGCTGGAAGACCTCGCGCATGTTCCCACCTCCGTCGTGATCCGGGCAGGCGGAACGCTCTGCTTCCGGGCCGGTCGATTCTCCGCGTCGCAGGTGAACAGACCGTGCCCGGACGATGAACAACACCCTCCGCGAAGCCTCCGCCCGGTCGACGCGGACCCGGCGCGACCTAATCTATTGCCATGGAGACGGCCGCGCTCGTCGCCCTCGCCATCACCGTGGGCCTCGTCGTAGGCGCCGGCATCGCCACGGTCCTCGTGCTCGCGGCGCGCACCGGTCGCCGCGCGGTGGCCGCGCAGTCGGTGAGCATCCCATCCGGGATCGACGCGGTGATCGACGTCCTCGAGTCGCCCGCCGTGCTCCTGGACCCCTCGGGCGTCGTCGTCGCCTCGTCGGAGACGGCGGGAGACGCCGGGCTCGTCGACGCGGGGCTGCACCCGGACATCCTCGCGATCGCGATGGAGGTCCGGACCTCGGGCGAGACGATCCGCAGGGAGCTCGCGCTGCGCCGCATCGGCCGCGCCGACCAGGTCCGCCATCTCAGCGTCACCGCGGCGCTCGTGGGCGCGCGCTACGTGCTCGTCGTCGCGGAGGACCGCTCGGAGTCGATCCGGCTCGACGAGGTCCGCCGTGACTTCGTGGCGAACATCAGCCACGAGCTGAAGACGCCGATCGGCGCCGTGAGCCTGCTCGCGGAGGCGATCGACTCGGCCGCCGACGATCCCGCGCAGGTGCGGAAGTTCGCCTCCCGGCTCGGCGGGGAGTCCCGCCGCCTCGCGGAGATGACGCAGGACATCATCGAGCTCTCCCGCGTGCAGGGCCTCGAGCCGCTCGCCGCGAGCGACCCCGTCCGCATCGACAAGGTCGTCGCCGCGGCGGTCGAGCAGAACCACGTCGCCGCGGACGCGAAGGGCATCACGATCGCCTGCCGCGTGCCGAAGGAGCGGCTCGTCGTCGCCGGTCACGAGAGCACGCTCGTGACCGCGGTGGCGAACCTGATCGCGAACGCGGTGCAGTACTCCCCGGAGCGCTCCCGCGTCGGCGTGGGCGTCGCCCACCGCGACGACAACGTCGAGATCGCGGTCACCGATCAGGGCCCCGGCATCCCGGAGGACGAGCAGGAGCGCGTGTTCGAGCGCTTCTTCCGCATCGACCCGGCGCGCAGCCGGAACACGGGCGGTACGGGGCTCGGCCTGTCGATCGTCAAGCATGCCGTCGTGAACCACGGCGGCGTCATCCGGGTCTGGTCGAAGCCGGGGAACGGCTCGACCTTCACCATCGTGCTGCCGCTGCAGTCCTGGTCCGAGCCGCTGCCGACCGGGTCCGCCTCGACCTCCGCCACTCCCACCACCGCACCGGAAGGGGCCACTGCGTGACCAGGATCCTGATCGTCGAGGACGAGGCGTCGCTCGCCGAGCCGCTCGAGTACCTGCTCTCCCGGGAGGGGTACGAGACGGAGATCGCCGCCGACGGGAGCGCCGCGCTCGCCGCCTTCGACCGCACCGCCCCCGACCT
>JAGIAU010000134.1:0-1820 GCA_017744755.1 Microbacteriaceae bacterium | reverse complement strand
CTCACGGCGAAGGACTCGGAGATCGACATCGTGGTGGGCCTGGAGCTCGGTGCCGACGACTACGTGACGAAGCCGTACTCCTCGCGCGAGCTGCTCGCGCGCATCAAGGCGGTGCTGCGCCGCCGTGTCGAGCCGGAGCTCGATCCGGGGGTGCTGGAGGCCGGGCCGGTGCGGATGGACGTCGACCGGCACGCGGTGAGCGTCGACGGCCGCGAGGTCGCGATGCCGCTCAAGGAGTTCGAGCTGCTCGAGCTGCTCATGCGGAACACGGGCCGCGTGCTCACGCGCGGTCAGCTCATCGACCGCGTCTGGGGCGCCGACTACTTCGGCGACACGAAGACGCTCGACGTGCACATCAAGCGCATCCGCTCGAAGATCGAGGACACGCCCTCGGATCCGAAGCTGCTGGTCACGGTCCGCGGTCTCGGCTACCGCTTCGACGCGTAGCGCGTCCGCTCGCGCCTCGAGCGGCGCGAAGCGCCGTGTCGAGACCTCGCTGCGGCCTACTCCGCCGGGACGAACGGCTCGAGGTGCGGCCGGCTCTCGGCGGAGAGCAGCGGCACCTGCAGCGTCTGGGAGTCCGCGTCGCCCGCCTGGAGGGTGATGGTCAGCAGGCCGCCGACGCGGGCGTCGAAGCCCTCGGCGATGATGCGGTGCGGGTCCTCCTCGCCGACGAGCGTCGAGCCGGGGGCGAGTGGGATCCAGCCCTCGGTGAGCGAGCCGTCCGCGGTCGGGTACGCGTAGTTGAGCTTGACGGCCTCGCCGTGGTTGATCGCCGTGAACGTCACGTTCGCGAGCGAGCCCTCCTCGTTCGCCACGGCCTGCACGTTGCGCAGCTCCACCTCGCCGAGGTCGGCGCTGATGCCGTCCGCGGGGTCGTAGTGGATGAGCGTCGCCTGCGGCGCGATGAACGCGCAGCCGCTCATGAGGAGCGCGGACCCCGCGAGGACAGGGGCGGCGACGAGGACGGAGACGGCGGTGCGGAGGCGCGTGGCCATGGGACGGGTGGGCACCGGTCAAGTCTACCCAGCCCCAGGTGGTAGGATAGACCGCCTTAGAAGGGACTGTCGATGCTGTTTGAGGTCGGAGAAACCGTCGTCTACCCGCACCATGGTGCTGCCACGATCATCGAGGTCAAGAAGCGGGTCATCAGGGGCGAGGAGAAGGTCTACCTCAAGCTCAATGTAGCGCAGGGCGACCTGACGATCGAGGTCCCCGCGGAGAACGTCGACCTCGTCGGCGTCCGCGACGTCATCGGCAAGGAGGGCCTCGACCGCGTCTTCGAGGTGCTCCGCATGCCGTTCACGGAGGAGCCGACGAACTGGTCGCGCCGCTACAAGGCGAACCTCGAGAAGCTCGCCTCCGGCGACGTCATCAAGGTCTCCGAGGTCGTCCGCGACCTCTGGCGCCGGGACCAGGACCGCGGTCTGTCCGCCGGCGAGAAGCGGATGCTCGCGAAGGCCCGGCAGATCCTCATCTCCGAGCTCGCGCTCGCGGAGAAGACCGACGAGCAGCGGGCCTCCGTCGTCCTCGACGAGGTCCTCGCATCCTGACCGCCGGCCGCTGAGCCCGGAGGAGCGCGCGTGGCGGGCCCCGAGGTCGCGGTCGTCGTCGTCGCGGCCGGCTCCGGTGCGCGGCTCGGCCGGGCCGAGCCGAAGGCGTTCGTACGGCTCGGCGAGCGCTCGCTGCTCGAGCACGCCCTGAGCGGCATCGCGGGCATGCGGGAGGCGGTCGCGATCGTCGTCGTCGCTCCCGAGACGCATCTCGGTGCGGCCCGGGAGGCCGCGCCCGGTGCCGTCGTCGTCGCGGGCGGCCCGACT